>JAOAFP010000030.1 GCA_026416215.1 Negativicutes bacterium
AGATGTGTATAAGAGACAGACCCTACACTTTGACGGGACCACGATTGGTGCAATCTACGGTTTTATGGGCATTTCGTCAATCATTATGCCCGGCATAACCGGCATTATAGCCGATCGCTGGCTTAATGGCGAGAGGCTGTTCGGCCTGTGTTTTTTGATAAGCGGAGTAATGCTGTTTCTGGTCACCAAGTCCACTTCGCCCAATATCATCGCCGGCTTGTTCCTTATCAATTTTCTGGCCTACATGCCGACTATTGCCCTGGGCAACTCGGTGTCCTACCGTATTCTTGAAGACCGTGGCTACAACGTCATCAAGGTGTTCCCGCCCATCCGGGTGTTTGGCACGGTGGGATTCATCTGCGCGATGTGGACCACCAGCCTGTGTGGGTGGGAGCTGAGCGCCAACCAGCTGTACATTGGATCAATAGCGTCAATTTTGCTGGGCATTTTTGCCTTTACCCTGCCGGCCTGCCCGCCGCTTAACGCTGGCGGCCAGTCGGGCAAGCCCGGGAAAAATTCGGCATACGAGCTGATGAAGCCCGATTTTCTGGTTACCGTGGTTCTGGCCGTTATCGTGTCAGCCCTGCCGTTCATTATGCCCGAGCAGCAGATGCTTTGGGGAGTGCTGGTGTTTGTATTGCTGATCTGTGTTGCCAATTTTTTGCGGCGCTTCCCGGTCAAAATGGCGGTGTTTCTGGTTTTTGGCCTGTTTCTGGGTGCCTGCCTGCAGATAACCAACACCTTTGGCGACGCATTCCTGCACGACTTTGCCAACAATCCGATTTACAAGGATACAATCGGGGTCAAGCACCCGGCCATTCTTATGTCGGTATCGCAGATGGCGGAGTGCGTGTTTATCCTGTGCATCCCGTTCTTCCTGCGGAAATTCGGCATCAAAAAAGTTATGCTTATGAGTATGATCGCCTGGGTATTCCGTTTTGGCCTGTTTGGCTTCGGCAATCCCGGTGACGGTCTGTGGATGCTGGTGCTTTCAATGCTGGTCTACGGCATGGCCTTCGACTTTTTCAACATTTCCGGCTCGCTTTACGTTGAGACCGAGGCACCGGCTGATTTCCGCAGCAGTGCCCAAGGAGTGTTCATGATGATGACCAACGGGTTTGGCGGCTTCCTCGGCTCAATCGGCAGCGGTAAAGTCATCGACGCCTTCACTGTCAACGGAGTGCGCGACTGGCACTCCATCTGGCTTATTTTTGCCGGCTATGCCCTCGTCTTGGCTATTCTGTTCGTGCCGCTGTTCAAACACAGGCACGATCCCAAGGCATTGGAGAACTTCCACCACTGATCCGTCGGGCCGGATTTCCCCGTACGGCAACAAAAAGCCCCCGGAAGGGGGCTTTTCTTATTTGCCGATTTCCATCTCCAGCAGCCGCTGCATGATCTGTCCGGCCATCAGGTTGCCGCGGAATGGCACGGCCCAGGTTTTTTCGAAACTGATCAGCGATCCGCGTTCCCATTCCCAATCAGTGACCGCAACAGCCAGCATGCCGTAATTGACCGAGTTTTTCCGCACGGCATCGCCAATGGCCGCCTGTAGGGCCATGGGCACGCTGCCCACCACCACCACTGCATCAGGCATGATGGCTGCCAGCAACGCCGCCAGACGATCATAGCCGCTAAACGCCACCACGGTAAAATCCGGTCGCCGCAGAGCGGCGAGGGCGTCTTCGACCAGCAGCCGCAGATATAGCGGCTGGCCGACAACGAAAATCAGTTTGCCGTGCCGCTGCGGCCGCTGGGGCTGACTTGCCGCCGGTTCGGCCTCCGGCTCAGGTTTGGGCGCCGTTTTCCCAGCCGTGGCGATGATCTCGTCCAGCTTGCCCTCGTCGATTTTGTCGCCGGCTGGCCTTTGCCCCGCCTGGCGGGCCGTCGCCAACCCCTGCCCGCTGGTCACGACTCCCTCGATCAGCTGGCCACCGCCATCCTCGGCATTTTTCTTCGCTTCCTTGGCCGCATTCCACGCCTCCTTGGCCAGCTCGATGATCTGTTTTTCGTCGGTGCTGCGCTTAAACACCACCTTGGACAGAAACAGGAGTGCCTGCTCGTATTCGCCAATGCGACGCAGAGCTTCGCCGATTATATACATTATCACGGTCTCGCTCAGGTTGGCGATGGGAAATTTTTCCCGCCGGGTGGCTTTGTCCCAGTACTCGGCCGCCTTCCGCAAGGCTTCCTTTTCTTCATCCCAGCTTCCGGCCTCACGGTGCAGCCAGGCCATTTTCATATAAATCTGGGCCAGCCGGCTGGGCATTACGTTCATCATTTCACTGAAAAAGACCGCCAGTTTATAGGTCGCCATGGCCTGACGCCAGTCCCGCACCGATGTGAAGTCGACCCTAAGGTTTTTCTCCTGAAGGTATTTTTTCAGTTTTATTGCGTCACTGTCGCTGATATCGCTAAAACTGTTGTCCGGGGCGGCAAACCCGCAGTGGTTGCAGACACAGATCGAATAGTAGTAAGGGTTTGTTTCCTTGAAATAGGTGCAAAAATCAGCATCCTGCCGGATCCTGGTCAGCCGGCTGCGCACTTTCATGGTTTTGAATGTTTCACCGCAGACCGGACACTGTTTTTCGGTTTCGTACAATACTTCCCGCTGGTCGGGATACTCGGGGGGCCCGGACGTTTGAGTCTCTGCGCTCATTTTTGCTCAGTTCCGTTCTGCCACTGGATATTGCGCCCGTGCTGGTGGGAGATGGTTTTGAGCCTGGCCGCCAGCTCCGAGGAAAAATGTTTCTTGGGACAGCGCCATTCCCAGTTCCCGCCCATGTAGCCCGGGCGGTTCATCCGGGCATCAGCCCCCAGCCCCAGCAGATCCTGCATTGGCACGATGAACCAGTCACTGTCAGCCGCCATGCCTTCACTGACAACCCGCCAGGCAAACTGCCCGGCGCTGACCGGAGACTCAATATCCCAGCGGCGGCAGATGTCGGCGATCAGCTGCGGGTTGTCCCTTTGGTGCCGCTCAAACCACGCCCGCAGGGTCTCGTTGTCGTGGGTGCCGGTATAGACAACCTCATTGACGCCAATGGTCCCCACTGCATCCACCCCGCCCTCCATCTCGAACTGAAGGACAATCATTCCCGGCAGGCCGAACCGGTTTTTCAGCTCGGTTACTTCTTCGGTGATGAAGCCGAGATTTTCGGCGATGATCGACAAACCGGGCACCGCTTCAGTGATGGCGGCCAGCAGGTCGTCGGCCGGCCCTTTCACCCAGCGGCCGTTGACCGCGGTCTTTTCCCGGGCGTCAATTTCCCAGTAGGCCTCTATGCCCCGGAAATGGTCAATGCGAACCACATCGACCATGGCCGCCAGCATCTGCATGCGTTTGCGCCACCACCGGTAGTTGTCTGCCGCTACGGCCGGCCAGCTGTACTGCGGGTTGCCCCAGCGCTGTCCGTCAGCCGTGAAGGCATCGGGCGGGGCACCGGCAATCAGGCGGGGAGTGCCGTCGGGGTTAAGCTCAAACAGCTGGCGGTTGGCCCAGACATCGGCGCTGTCCGGCGATACAAACAGGGGCAGGTCGCCGATGATTTTAATGCCCTTGTCGTTGGCGTAACCACGGAGCTTTTGCCACTGCCGGAAAAATATAAATTGCAGGAACCGTTCGTACCGCACCTCGACTGCCAGTTGCCGGCGGTAGCGGTCGACCGCCGCCTGTTCCCGGTCGCGAATGTCCGGCGGCCAGTCTGTCCAGGCACTGCCGCCGAAACTTTTCTTGAGCGCCATGAACAGGGCGTAGTCCGACAGCCAGTCTTCATGTGCAACACAAAAATGGTCAAAAGCCGCACGGATTTTCGTGTTGCCTTGCCGGCTGAAGTTGGCAAACGCCATCCGGAGGATTTTTTCCTTGAGGTCCTTGACTGCCGGATACATTACCCGGCTGTCGCTGAACTTGTAACCCTTTTTCAGTTCGCTGACCTCTTTTTTACCCAGCAGTCCGTCGACGATCAGATCGTCGGGCGAAATGAGCATCGGGTTGCCGGCAAAGGCCGATGTCCCCTGATAGGGCGACTCGCCGTAACCTACCGGGTTGTGCGGCAATATCTGCCAGTAGCTCTGCCCGGCCTCAGCCAGCCAGTCGACAAAAGTGCGGGCCGCCCCGCCGATATCGCCGATTCCGTAGCTGCCTGGCAGCGATGTAGGGTGAAGCAGCACGCCGCTGTAACGCGTCACCGCCCTGAGCAGCAACGCCCCGGTCAGGGGGGGTAATTTCAGGCAGATCCTGCCCTCCTCCGCCACCACCGGCCGGTGGTTGTCAAGCGCGTTCCACCAGCTTTCACCGCCAGCTGCTCCGGCATTAATCACCACTTCCCGCTCCCTGAAAGGGTTGCTGTTGATGATGGTTATTGCGGCATCATCCCGTCCATCGGTGCCGGGAGGGTGGTATCGCCTCAGTGCCAGCACGTCGCTGTGGCCAGCGTCGATGATATGCCAGTCGCCAGTTCTCAGTACCGGATATTTCCGGCGCATGGCCGTCAGCTTTTTGTAATAGGCAACCAGGTCCCTGTCTTCCCGCTGCCAGGGATAGGTCCGCCGGTTACACGGGTCCTTGCCTCCGTCCTGTCCGGCCTCGTCACCGTAATAGATGCACGGGGCCCCGGGGAAGGTCATCTGCCAAAGCGCGGCCAGTTTCAGGCGTTTGGTCCCCAGCTCGCGGGCCGCTGGCGGTATGCGCTGACCGTCTGCCAGGCTATCCGGTCTTTCTTCGCCGTCTTCGTCCAGCACTTCCGAAAGAATGCTCAGAATCCGAGGTCGGTCGTGACTGCCAAGCAGGTTGAGGTTGGAGTGGAAAACCTGCTGCGGATAGTTTTCATACAGGCTCATCATCAGCGCCGCGACTTCGCCGGCAGGGATTTTGCCCAGCAGAAAATCGATGATCGCCCTCCGGAACGGATAGTTCATCACCGCATCCAGTTCACCGCCCAGGAGGTATTTCTTCATTACCCCGTAAGACACTTTATTCGATGCGTCTTCCCATACTTCTCCCAGGAGCAGCGCCTCCGGGTCGACGCTTTTGGCCGCCTTACGCAGATCCTGCAGAAACTGATCGGGCAGCTCGTCAACCACATCCAGCCGCCAGCCGCCGGCCCCTTTTTTCAGCCAGTACCTGACCACTGCGTCGTCCCCTTCGATGATGAACTGCCGGTAAGAAGGGCTCATTTCGTTGACGCTGGGCAGGTTGTCGTTGCCCCACCAGCAGTCGTAACGGTCGGGAAAACGGCTGAAATTGTACCACTCGTAATATGGCGACTCGGGCGACTGGGCTGCCCCCAGTCCGGGATATCGTCCCCGGGCATTGAAATAGATGCTGTCCGCCCCGGTGTGATTGAACACCCCATCGAGAATCAGCCTGATCCCCATCCGTCTGGCGATTGTCACCAGTTCGGCAAAATCCTCCTCGCTGCCCAGCGTTTCGTCTATTTTGTGATAATCGGCCGTATCGTACTTGTGATTGCTGTGAGCTTCAAAAATCGGGTTGAGGTATATTGCCCCGACGTTCAGTTCCCTAAGGTACCCCAGCCGGTTGATCAATCCGCGCAGGGTGCCGCCGAAGTAATCATAGGCGATCACCCGGTTGTTGCCACAGTCGCGCAGGTAGGCCGGAGTGTCGTGCCAATCGGGATGGTAAAGGGACCCCGGCCGCAGTCTGACCGGCCCGGAATCACTTCGGTCGCGGGCAAACCGGTCTACCATCAGTTGATAGACCACCGTCCCCCTGAACCAGTCAGGGGTGACAAAGTCCCGGTCGTATACGGTCAGCTGATACGGCGGCGGATCTCCCTGGTAGATCTCTCCCAGTCCACCCAGCCGGCGCTGGTTGTTTCCATAATAGAGGGGCCCGGACGTGGTCTGCACGGTGAAGTTGTACCAGTAAATGCCAGCTTCCGACAACGGTGGCATGGTTACAGTCCAGCGCTGGTAGCCATCTCCGCCACCAGGGTCAACAGACAGCGGCCGGGACTCCCCTCCCCCGTCCTGCTGCCAGAAGTTGACCCAGACCCCGCTTGCGGCCAGCTCGTCGGCCACTGCCAGGGTCAGCCGGACGGTCTGTCCTGTCGGCACCGCCCCAAACGGCAGACGAAATTCCGGCTGATGTGAGTTGTGGATAATTTTGACCATTGCTGTCGTTCTCCCCCTTATTGTCGCCACTGTCGCTGCTGCCGGCAAACGTCCCTTCCCGTCCACCCGGTCGGGATGAAGGGTCGTTCCGTCCTGGTATGATGCGGACCCGGACAAATCCGGGACCGGTAGCCCATCTGCAGACACCCGGCCGCCTGCCGCCGCTTAGATGTACTCGCGGGCCTGTTCCTGTCCCTCCAGTACCCGCATTGCCCCCTCGACCAGAGCCTGTAGCTCATTTTCTCCCGGCATGATCACGACGGGAGCGATCCAGCTTACATAATCGGTAAGCATGTCGGTAAGCATCCGGGAATGGGCAATGCCGCCAGTAAGGATTATGTTGTCCACCTTCCCCTTAAACGGGATGGCGCCGAAAGCCACATATTTCGAAATGTTGTAAACCATGGCCTCGAATACCAGCCGGGCCCGCTCATTGCCGTCGTTGATCATCTGCTCGACCATCCGGACGTCGTTGGTGCCGAGGTGAGCTACCAGCCCTCCCCTGCCGGCCAGAATCGCCCTCACCTGATCCTTGCTCAGCTTGTTGTCGATGACGTAGGAGATAAACTGCATGGCCTGCACAGTACCGGTGCGTTCGGGAGTGAACGGCCCTTCCCCGTCCAGAGCGTTCTCCACCTCCACCACCCGTCCCCCCAGATGGCTGCCGATCGAAATACCCCCGCCCAGATGAACCACAATCAACCGCAAATCCTTGTAATTGCGCCCCGCCTGCTTGGCAAACCTTTTGGCCACGGCCTTCTGGTTCAGGGCGTGAAAAATCGATCGCCGCTCAAACTGCGGCAATCCGGTAATCCGGGCCACCGGCGCCAGCTCATCCACCACCACCGGGTCGACAATAAATGCCGGGCAGCCGGCACTCCTGGCCAGGCGATCGGCGATCAGTGCCCCCAAATTGGCAGCGTGAGCCCCGTAGCGGCAGGAGATCAGATCTTCCTTCATCCGCTCGCTCACCAGATAGGTTCCGCTGACCATCGGCCGCAACAGGCCGCCACGGGCTGATATCGCCGCCAGCCCGCCCAGCTCAACCCCTTCCTCTTCCAGTACCCGGCACACCTCGTCGTAGCGAAAGGGAAACTGTTCGACGATATTGGCAAACCGGGCCAGCTCCTCGGCGCTGTGGTTGATACTTCGGCTGAAAATCTCCTGCCCGTTCTCGTAAATGGCAATTTTAGTGGATGTCGACCCGGGATTTATCGCCAGTATTTTCATCAGTTGCTTCCCTCCTCACCGTGAAGTCATGGCAATACCCGGTGGCTTTTTCGCTATTGCCGGCAAATATCCTGCCAATTAACTCGAATTTTCTTTTGTGGTAGAATTAAGACAAACTGAGCAAAATTCGCCAAACCAACGGCAAGGCCAGGAGGCCAACCCTATGCAGACCACCAACAACGGTAAAGTAATTCCCGTGCCGATCGAAAGGCAGATGAAATCGGCCTACCTCGATTATGCCATGAGCGTGATCGTCGCCCGCGCCCTGCCCGACGTGCGCGACGGACTGAAGCCGGTGCACCGGCGAATTCTTTACGCTATGCACGAGGCCGGCATGGCCAGCGGCAAACCGTACAAAAAATCAGCCCGGATCGTCGGGGAGGTGCTGGGGAAATACCATCCACACGGCGACAGTTCGGTCTACGACGCCACTGTCCGGCTGGCCCAGGATTTTTCCACCCGCTACCCGCTGATCGACGGACACGGCAATTTCGGCTCAATCGACGGCGATGCCCCGGCGGCCATGCGCTACACTGAGGTGCGTATGGCCAAAATGGCCGAAGAGATGTTGTGCGACATCGACAAGAATACCGTTGATTTCGCCCCCAATTACGACGAATCCCTGCAGGAGCCCAGGGTGTTACCGGCCAGGATTCCCAACCTACTGATCAACGGTGCCGCCGGCATCGCCGTGGGCATGGCCACCAACATTCCTCCCCATAATCTGCGGGAAATCGTTGACGGACTGGTTTATCTCATCGACCACCCCGACTGCCAGCCCCGCGATCTTCTGGCAATCGTCCACGGGCCTGACTTCCCGACCGGCGGGATCATCATGGGCCGCGAAGGGATCGAAAAAGCCCTTCTTACCGGCCGGGGAACGGTGAAAATTCGGGCCCGGGCCCATATCGAGGCCCAGCCCGGCGGCAGACAGAAGATAATCGTCAGCCAAATCCCCTACATGATCAACAAATCGGCCCTGATTGAAAGCATTGCCGAATGTCACCGCAACAAACTGGTCGACGGTATTGGCGAGCTGCGCGACGAAAGCGACCGCGACGGCATGCGGATTGTCGTTGAGCTTAAGCGTGACGCCGTTCCC
The DNA here is from genome assembly GCA_026416215.1 of Negativicutes bacterium. GTDB lineage: Bacteria > Bacillota > Negativicutes > SKW292 > SKW292 > SKW292. The sequence goes on from JAOAFP010000030.1 coordinate 8,471, forward strand.
GAAGTGGTGCTGAACCGCCTCTTCAAACACACCCGTCTTGAGGACTCGTTCGGAATCAACATGATCGCCCTGGTCCGGGGACGCCCGCGTCAGCTTAACCTGTGGGAAATGATGACCCACTACCTCGAGCACCGGCAGGAAATAATAACCCGCCGCACCAGCCACGAACTGGCCAGGGCCCGTGAGAGGGCCCACCTTCTGGAGGGACTGGTAAGGGCCCTTGACCACTTGGACGCGGTTATTGCCACCATACGTGCTGCCAAAACGGTCGACGACGCCCGTCAGCAGCTGATGAAAAAGTTTGGCCTGTCCGACAAGCAGGCCCAGGCCATCCTTGACATGCGCCTGCAGCGGCTGACCGCTTTGGAGCGCGACAAAATTATCGACGAATACCGCGATGTCCTGGCCAGGATTGACCACCTCGCCGCCCTGCTGGCCGATCCGGCGAAAATCATGGCCGTAATCCGCGATGATCTGCTTGAAATCAGACAGAAGTACGGCGACGGGCGTCGCACCCAGATCTCCGCCCAGCGCGGGGAAATGTCAGCCGAGGATCTGATTGCCGATGAGGAAGTTGTTATATCCATGACCCACCTCAACTATGTGAAACGGCAAAATCTCGATGTCTACAAGAGTCAGCGCCGGGGTGGCCGGGGAGTGGTCGGAATGAGTACCCGGGAAGAAGACTTTGTCGAGCGCATCTTTGTCTGCAATAACCACCACAATATCCTCTTCTTTACCAGCCGGGGGAGGGTGTTCCGGCTCAAGGCCTACGACATACCCGAAGCCGGGCGGACGGCCCGCGGCACGGCAATTGTCAATCTGCTGGCTCTGGCCGGCGACGAAAAGGGCACCGCGGGCATTCCGGTCCGCGATTTTATTCCCGGGCATTTCCTGTTCATGGCCACCCGAATGGGGACAGTGAAAAAGACCGACCTCGTCGAATTCGACAATATCCGGCGCAACGGACTAAATGCCATCAGCCTCGGTGACAATGATGACCTTATCAGCGTCCGCCTCACCGACGGACAAGCCAGGATAATGCTGGCCACCCGCTATGGCCAGGCGGTGATCTTTGACGAAAATCAGGTCCGGCCTATGGGTCGGTCAGCCCGGGGGGTACGGGGCATTACTCTATATGAGGATGACCAGGTGGTCAACATGGAGGTCGTGCACCCTGACGGAACCATCCTGACCGTGACCAGCAACGGCTACGGCAAGCGCAGCCCTGTCAGCGGTTACCGTCAGACCGCCCGCGGCAGCAAAGGAGTGATCAACCACCGTCTGACTGAAAAGACCGGCGAAGTGGTGGCCAGCCGGCTGGTAATGCCGGAGGATGACCTGCTGCTGATTTCCGACGACGGCATCATCATTCGTCTGCCAGTGGCGGAAATTTCGATCCTTGGTCGCAGCAGCCAGGGGGTCAGGCTGATGAAAACCGGCGAGCACAACTGCGTGGCCGCCGTGGCGGTGGTGACCGGGGACAATGACTGAACGGCGGCGGCTGATAAATAAACTAACTGCGGGAGGATGCAATGGAAACAGTGGACTTTCGCCATACCGGCAATGACTTTCTCAGCCGACTGCCGGCCGGGGCCTTTCTCACCGCCAATGATGGCGGCCGAACCAACGTCATGACCATCGGTTGGGGCGGGCTGGGCTACATCTGGCGACAACCGGTGGTTATTGCCCTGATTCGTCCCACCCGCCACACCTGGCATCTCATCGAAAAATCGGGAGAGTTTGCCGTCAGTATACCGGAAGCCGGACAAATGAAGGATGCCCTGGCCGTATGCGGCAGCCGCTCGGGCCGCGAAACCGACAAAATAGCCCTCTGCAGCCTTGATCTGATCGAGCCGCGAATAATTGCCACCAAGCTGATCGCCGGCTGCGAATTGTACTACGAATGCAAATTGCTGGCCAGACATGACCTCGACCCGGCAAAGCTCGATCCCGCCATCGATCAGCAGTGGTATCCGGCTAAAGATTATCACACCGTGTACTATGGTCAGATTATGGCTGCGTACCGGGGGTAAAACCGGCACTCCCCGCCGGCTGATGTTTCAGCCGGACACAAAACAGGGAGCCCTACGCCTTGCGCGGGGCTCCCTGTTTTGCGTACCCACTAGCTGACATGACGGCTTTTAGGCACGGACGGTCTCAATTTACACCCCTGCCTTTGAAAAACGGTCCGTACTTGGTGTCGATATTGGCGATATGCGCCACCAGCCAGCCATTTAAAAACCTGTATACCGACTCGGAAGCCTCGATGGGGGTTGCATTCAGCTGGGCCAGGGCTGCCCGGACCCGCTGCCGGTAATATTCGTGGGCCTTGTACTGCTCATCGTAACCAGGGTACGAATGCTGCCGCATCAGCTGCTCCTCCTGGGCCAGGTGTTCGTCAGCGTAGGCAGCTACATCCCGGACAAGTTTCTTCAAGCCCTCGTCCCCCCGCCCTGCCTGCCTGGCCTTCTGCAGGGCTTGGTAAAGCTGGTTGATATAGTCGATAAGCTTACCATGCTGACCGTCCATCCGGCTGACCCCGGTCCTGAGGTCGTCAGTCAGCTTCAGCTGCCCCTCAGTTTGCTTGCTGGTATTCATAAGCAGCGACCCGGCAAAGCTGGTTACCGCCTCCTGCATATCGGCAGCAATGGCCGACAGCGAGCGGCTGGCCGATGCAATCTCTTCCATTGACGCCGATGTTTCCTCAGTGGCCGCCGACACGGTCTGAGCCTGCTGGGCTATACCGCGGCTCACCGATTCCGTCTCCTTAATCGAATTTACCATCCGCTGGCTGCCCGAGGCCATTTCCTCAACAGAGGCAGAAATTTCGCGCATTTGTTGGTTGACATTGTTGATGGCCTCGGCGATGCTCCGAAATTTTTGCCCGGCCGAATTTACCACTTCGCTGCCGGTTTTCACCTCCTGCGCCCCGGCCGCCATCGCCGACACCGCCTTGTCGGTGTCGCTTTGTATTTCGACGATAAGGGTGGAAATCTGCTTGGCCGCCTCCTGAGATTGTTCAGCCAGTTTTCTCACTTCTTCCGCCACCACGGCAAAACCCCGTCCCTGTTCGCCGGCCCGGGCAGCCTCAATGGCCGCGTTTAGCGCCAACAAATTGGTCTGAGCCGATATTGAGGCAATGGTGTTGACAATCTGGCCGATGGACTGCGATTGCTCCCCCAGCTTGTTTATAACCACTGACAAATTATCAACGGCCACCTGAATACTGTTCATCTGCCGTATAGCCGTTTCCGCCGCCCTGCCCCCTTCATTGGCGTCTTCCACCATCTGGGCGGAGCTGGCCGATACGAAGTTGGCGGTGGCCGCCACCTCCTCCAGGCTGGCTGAATTTTGCTCGACGATATGCGACGATTCGCTCATCGCCGCACTCTGCCGGTCGATGCCGCCGGCAATATCGGTGACTGCCTCGGCTACCTGGTTGGATGCCTGGGCAGCCTCATGCGACGTGCTGCTGAGGTTTTCGCTGGCCGACGCCACCTGATCAGCCGCCATTATAATCCGCTGGAAAATATCCTTGAGGGTGGACCGCATATCCTGCAACGCCCGCACCATATCCCCTATTTCGTCGCGCCGGCTGATGTGCCGGACCTCGTTGCCGACGGCAAAATTGCCCTTGGACATTTCAACAAATGCGTGTCTGGTGTCGGCAAGCGGCGTGGCCAGCGACCGGCGGATTAGCCAGCTAATCACTACCACCACCGCCAGCACCACCAAAAGTACCGCTATTTTTATTTTTGTCTCCAACCGGTACATCCGGTCATTTTCCTGGTCAAGAAAGGCGGCCCGGGCCAGCACCTTATCCCTCAGCAGGTTCAGCTTTTGTAGGTAGACCTCCTGCTTGGGCTGAACGTCACTGGAAAAGGCTTCGATCATGGCCGCACTGCTGACAGATTGCCGGCTGGCAAACCCCACCCTGGCCTGCCGGTAGGCCTCCCTGGCCGCCCACGCCTGCTGAAGCAAATCCTTTTCTTCCGGATCAGCAATGGCCTGGTTCAACTGCTCATATATCTGGTTGGTTTCCCTGGTCCGGGCGTCGATGCCATCCTGCAACTCCTTTTTTTTGCCGGCATTTTGCGATACCAGCACCTGGAAAATCGCACTTTCATTTTTCACCGCATTGTAGGTTAGCTTGTCGATGGAGTTAAGCACCGATATCCCCTCGTCTACCAGCTGGTTCTGGCGCTCTTCGCTTTTTCCGGCAAAGTAGGTGTTCACCGTAAAAATAGCGGCAAAACCGATAACAACCACAACAAACGGCACCAACAGCTTTTTCCCCAGCGTCAAGTTGTCCAGCCTGTTCATTTTTATCCGCCCTCCTTACTTCACTGCTGCCATAGCCAGCCGGCTGATCCCGGCCGGTACCCGGGTCGGTCTGCCCCGTCTGCTTACGGTGTTCAACCCGCAAACCACCTGGGGCGGCCCAGGCCGTTGAGTGCGCCGGCACCAGCCCGATCGCCCGGAACCAAAACCGCCGCCCGGCAACGGGAATATTCGTCGGTCAAGCCAATAATCCTGCGCCCTGCCTTTGCCCGCCGTTCAGCCGTCTGACACTATATCCGGCAGTGTAATCGCCTGCCCGGCAGATTTTCGGCATATAATCCCGGCCGGCCCGCCGTTGCCGGTTAGGGTTTTGATCCAGTCCAGACGTTTCTGTTTCACCTGCCAGCCGGCCCCGATCCGTGCGGCCACCCGCCGGCTGTGGTTGATCCCCTCCGTTTCCACCCGCCGGTCGCCGGCTAAGTAGACTATCCGGCTGATCTTGTCGGCGATCAGCTGCTGGTAGAGAAAAATGCCGTTATCGGCCCCGAACCGCCGGCAGATGTCATCCGGGCTATCATCCCAGTACACCATGGCCGGATTGCGCTGACTCTGCCGGCCCCAGCCGGCCGAAACCGTCAGCACTCCCGGCTGGTGCAGACCCAACCGGCGGCACCTGTCACTGCTGCCGGCCAGAATCTCCCGGCAATCGTGGGCCCGGGGTATGGACAGCGGCAATTTTCCGCTGCGCAATCCGTCGACCCCTCCCCCGCACCAGCCGCACAATAGAAGAATCCCGTCGAACAGTTCCGGCCGCTGGTGACTGTCGAGCAAACCCTGCAGTTCGCGCCGCATTGCCGCTGGCACATCGTGCCGGGCCATGGAAAAAAACTCCACCGCCCGGATTTGCGGAAAACCCCCAGCTATTGCCGATATCTCCGGCTCGAACACCGAGCAGGCAATCAATGCCAATCGCACAGGCATTTACGGCAACGTAAGGTTATCCACGAACAACGCGGCAAAATCGCTCCGCCCACTCATTTGAATCACCTCCAGGCGACGGGACAGCAGGGCAATGCGCGGTCGGTTATGAGGGCTGAACAGGGCTGCCGTCCCGCGCAGAACCGCCTGGTGGGCTATCTGGTAACGGTCGGGCTCAACCGCCGGCAACAGTCCGATGGATATGGCTGCCGGCACATCGAGAAAGGCGGCAAATCCGCCCGCCAGGCAGATGCGCCCAATGTCATCCGCCGGTAAGTCCGCCAGCTTCAGCAGGACCTGCCAGCCGGCCGCCACTGCCGCTTTGGCCGCCAGAACGTTGGCAATATCCTGTTCGGTCACATAGACCCCGTCGGCCAGTTCACAGGCGGCCAGCCTGCGCCCGCCGTCCACCGCCGTCAGCCTCCGGCCGCTTTCCGTCAGCCGATCGGGCCGGAAACGGCCGCTGTGATCGAGCCACCCCCGGCGGCGGGCCTCGGCAATAAACGAAATTATCCCCGACCCGCAAATACCGCGGGCCGGAAGTTCGCCTATGGTCTTTACGGCCATCCTGTCACGGTCATCAATGGTCACCCTCTCGATCGCCCCCGGAACTGCCCGGCAGCCGCAGCTCAGTCCCCAGCCCTCGAACGCCGGCCCGGCAGCCGCCGATGTTGCCAAAAGCCTGCCGCCGGCAGCCAGAACCACCTCGCCATTGGTGCCTATGTCCACCAGCATCTGATTGCTGATCTCCGGCTGCTGCCAGACCGTCGCCCACAAATCAGCCACTGTGTCACCACCGATGAACGCCCCCGCCGACGGCACCCACTCCACCC
>JAOAFP010000267.1 GCA_026416215.1 Negativicutes bacterium
CGCGTGTACTCATTGATGATACGCTTCAATGCCCCATCGGTGAAAGCGATTTCGTCGTTGCGCAGGGCATTATCGCGGATTTGACGTGGTACTAAGTAGCGTTTGGCGATGTGCAATTTTTCCGCTTCGGTGTAACCGGCTAAATTGATGACCTCCATACGGTCTAGCAGCGGCGCTGGGATGGGATCAAGCCAGTTCGCCGTTGTGATAAAGAGCACTTTAGAAAGATCGAACGGCACATCTAAATAGTGATCGCGGAACTGGGTGTTTTGCTCCGGGTCGAGCACTTCCAACAAGGCCGAGGCCGGATCGCCACGAAAATCCATGCCGAGTTTATCCACCTCATCCAACATGAAAACCGGGTTGCGCACGCCTACGCGCCGCATGGCCTGAATAATACGTCCGGGCAATGCGCCGACATAAGTGCGCCGGTGACCGCGAATTTCCGCCTCATCCCGCATTCCGCCTAACGACAGACGGACAAACTCTCGGCCTAAAGCCCGTGCAATGGATTGGCCTAGCGAGGTTTTGCCCGTTCCCGGTGGCCCGACAAAGCACAGGATCGCTCCTTCGCGCAGGTGGCGAAGTTTGTCTTGAGGGAGGGCGGCGATTTCCTCACGGCGTTGCTGCTTTAACTGACGCACCGCCAAATACTCTAAGATGCGATCCTTGATTTTTTCTAAGTCATAGTGATCTTCATCCAATACTTGTCGGGCATGGCTCAGATCAAGATTATCCGGCGTTTCTTTTTGCCATGGAAGTTCGACCAACCAATCTAAGTAGGTGCGAATCACTCCGTATTCCGCAGCCGCCATGGGGATTTTGCTTAAACGGTCGAGTTCGCGCAGAGCCTCACGGTGAGCTTCTTCGGGCATACCGGCGGCTTCGATTTTGCGGCGTAATTCCTCTACCTCCATCTGCTGTTCGTCGGTTTCGCCCAGTTCTTTGCGGATAGCCTCCATTTGCTGTCGCAGGAAGTACTCG
>JAOAFP010000268.1:0-621 GCA_026416215.1 Negativicutes bacterium
GTTTTGTGACCTTGCTTTTTTACTGGAGTTTTGATATTAACCGATCTTTCGATCCCCGCATCGATGCTTCCCGCATCGTGCGCGCACCGCGCGGAACGCAGCTGCACTGCAAAAGCTGGTTGACCGAGGCGGCTTACCGGATGATTCAGAACAATCTGGACCCCGATGTAGCAGAGAATCCTCAGGCTCTGGTGGTCTATGGTGGAATCGGGCGTGCGGCGCGCGACTGGGCTTGTTTTGACCGCATTTTAGCCACACTGCGCGAACTCAATGACGATGAGTCGCTGCTGATTCAGTCAGGCAAACCTGTAGGTGTGTTCAAAACTCACCCCGATGCCCCACGCGTACTAATCGCTAATTCCAACCTGGTGCCCAAGTGGGCAACCTGGGATCATTTCAGCGAACTCGACCGCAAGGGGCTGTTCATGTATGGCCAGATGACAGCCGGTAGTTGGATTTACATCGGCAGCCAAGGTATCGTACAGGGGACGTTTGAAACTTTTGTCGAGGCCGGGCGACAGCACTATGGCGGGGATCTCTCGGGCAGGTGGATCCTCACAGCTGGTTTAGGAGGTATGGGAGGAGCCCAGCCGTTGGCGGCCACATTGGCTGGTGCGTGCT
>JAOAFP010000268.1:631-891 GCA_026416215.1 Negativicutes bacterium
GACTTTCGCTTGCGCACACGCTACGTAGACAAACAAGCCCGCGACATCGACCACGCGCTGGAACTGATTCAGTTGCATACGGCCAAGAAAGAAGCAGTTTCGATTGCCCTGCTGGGCAATGCCGCTGAAATCTTGCCTGAACTTGTCAAACGCGCCAAGGCTGGTGGTCCGCGACCCGATATTGTGACCGATCAGACCTCTGCCCACGACCTCATTTATGGCTATTTGCCCATAGGATAGACGGTGGCGCAATGGAAGAC
>JAOAFP010000269.1 GCA_026416215.1 Negativicutes bacterium
GATCCAGACCGGGGAGATGGTCTTTGTGACGGGGCACTCAGGGGCTGGCAAGAGCACCTTGCTGAGGCTGATCGGGCTTTTAGAACGCCCAACGCGCGGCCAGGTCCTGGTCAATGGGCGCAACCTCTCTACCCTGCCCCGCCGCGAGATCCCCTATCATCGCCGTCAGGTCGCCATGGTCTTTCAGGATCATCGATTGCTGCCGGACCGCTCGGTCTTTGACAATGTCGCCTTGCCCTTGGTGGTCATGGGGGTACACCCCAAGGAGATCGGTCGGCGGGGACGCGCGGCCCTGGATCAGGTGGGCCTGCTAAGACAGGAGCGGGTGTTACCTGTGGCGCTTTCAGGCGGCGAGCAACAGCGGGTGGGGATTGCGCGCGCCCTGGTCGGGCGCCCGGCGGTGCTTCTTGCCGATGAGCCGACCGGCAACCTCGATCCAGACCTCTCGCGCGAGATCTTCGAGCTGTTTGAGCGTTTCCAATATGTGGGCATGACCCTCGTGATCGCCACCCATGACCTCGGTCTCATCAAGACCCTAGGTCGCCATCGGGTGCTGACCCTTGAGTCCGGGCGCCTGATCGGGGATACAGGGGGGCCCTAGATGCCCAGGCGCCCCCCCTTGCAACCGCAGCGCCCGCAGACGCGCCAGCGCATGATGCGCACCCGTCGCCTCCCCTTGTTGGACCGCTTGGGGATCTGGCTATACCAACATCGCCAGACCCTGGGCGAGAGCCTCGGCCGTCTGCGCGCTACCCCCTTGGCCTCAGGCATGACGGTGATGGTGATCGCCATCTCGTTGGCCCTGCCGGCGCTGCTCTATGT
>JAOAFP010000270.1 GCA_026416215.1 Negativicutes bacterium
ATGTTGAGCCGGATCACGTCCGGTAACCGCTAAGATTTCGGCGGCCAGCAAGTCAAGGATAAGACCGTCCTTATCCGTGCTCCACACCGTCCCATCGCGTCGCAAAAACGAAGCACCGGCGCTCTCCTCTCCACCAAAGCCTAACGTGCCTGCCAGCAAGCCCTCGACGAACCACTTAAAACCGACCGGCACTTCCACCAAAGGACGCCCAAGGCTTTTGGCAACGTGATCAATCATCGAGCTAGAGACCAAGGTTTTGCCGATAGCCACCTCCGCGCGCCATTGCGGGCGGTGGGTAAACAGATAGTGAATCGCCACGGCCAAATAGGCATTGGGGTTCATCAAGCCCGCGCGGGTGACGATGCCGTGACGGTCGTAATCAGGGTCATTGCCAAAAGCGATGTCAAAACGTTCGCGCAGGGCGATCAGGCCGGCCATGGCGTAAGGAGAGGAGCAGTCCATGCGGATTTTGCCGTCCTTATCCACAGTCATGAAGCTAAACGTGGGGTCTATCGCACGATTGACAACCTCAAGGTTGAGGTGGTAAGTTTCGGCAATCACATCCCAGAATGCCAAACCAGAACCACCTACGGGGTCCACTTCTAGTTGCAAGTTGGTCGCTGCGATAGCAGACATATCGATCACATGGCGCAAATCTTGTACATAAGGAGTGATGTAGTCATAATCATGTGTAGTTTCGGCCTTGATCGCGCGGGCGTAGGGGATCCGACACACGTCTTTGAGGCCAGCAGCGATCAGATCATTGGCGCGGCGCTGAATCACATCGGTGATT
>JAOAFP010000271.1 GCA_026416215.1 Negativicutes bacterium
CCCTAAAAGCATCCGCGATGAGTTGCGGATCTTGGTCACATAGTCGCGTTGACGCTCATCGAGCGGGGTGTCCAGCAACAGCTCGCTTAAGCCGACCACCGCATTCATCGGGGTGCGGATCTCGTGGCTCATATTGGCGAGAAACTGGCTCTTGGCCTGGCTGGCGCGCTCAGCTGCCTCTTGGGCGCGTTTGATCTCGGTCAGGTCGTTATAGACCGCAACGATCTCGCCGGATGAGAGCTTAAAGACCGTGTTCTCGCGCCAGGCCTGCAGCCGATCGTCTTGATAATAGGCCGAGGGCAGGCGTTCGGTCTGTCCGGTCTGGTTGACCCGACGCATGACGGCAAGCAGACCCATCTCGGCGACGGCCGGAAAGCATTCGGTCACCCGCCGCCCGATCACCGACTCGCGCGGGGTCTGATCCATGCGCTCAGCCGCAGGGTTATAGTCGACAAAGACAAAGTCCTCGCCGCCATCGACCGGGCGATAGACCGCCACCCCGCTTGCGGTCTGCTCGAAGATCCCGCGGAAGCGCTCGCGTTCGGCCTCGAGCGCATCCTGCGCCAGCTTGGCCTCGGTGATATCGATGTCATTGCCGCGATAGCCAAGCAAGCGGCCTTCTTCATCGAATACAGGCAGGCCAGTGGTCGAGACCCAGATGATTCGTCCATCCGGATGCTGGACGGGGTTAACGAAGTTCTGAAAGGTGCCGCCT
>JAOAFP010000272.1 GCA_026416215.1 Negativicutes bacterium
GCGGTACTGAGCGGCGATCGTTTCCAACTTCCCCGCCAACTGTTGCACCGACTGCGCCTCCCTACTCGTATTGCGCGCAGCCTCAGCATCGCGCTCTGCTGCTGCGGAGACAGTGCGAACCCTTTCAGAGATCCCTTGCGCGCTCTTGGCTACCTCCTCCAACGACCGAGCCATCTCCTGAATCGTCTCTGCTACGGCGGCAGCAGTACCCTCGATCTCAGCAACTCGATCCCCCGCCGCGCGTCACCTCCGAAGCCACTGCGCTGCTCGTTTGCTGGATTCGCTCTACCATAGCGGCGATCTCGTGGGTAGACGCAGCGGTCCGCTCCGCCAACTTACGCACCTCATCGGCCACCACCGCAAACCCCCGTCCCTGTTCACCGGCACGAGCTGCTTCGATCGCCGCGTTCAACGCCAACAAGTTCGTCTGCTCTGCAATTTCACTGATCACGTTGACCACCCGGTTAATCTCCTGAGAAACCTCTGCCAATTCGCCGATCCGGTGTTCGCTTTCGGCAACTAAACGCGCAGCCGCGGCAACCCGTGTTGCGCTGGCACGGGTCGTTGCTGCGCCCTCTTTAGCCACCGCCGCGGACTGCAGCGCCTGAGTACACAGACTCTCCGCCTG
>JAOAFP010000273.1:0-314 GCA_026416215.1 Negativicutes bacterium
CTACACTTCATTGCTATCATATAATATCATGGACAATAGTGCATTTTTATAAAGTATTTAATGGCAGAAAAACTGGCTACAAATAATTAAAACAAAGAAAATAAAAAAAATAATTATTTGACAATCAATTATTTATTAAAAAAAGTGATAAAAAGTAGAAAAAATATTTGGAGAAAAGGGAAAGTTGTGCGTATATTTGCACCCCCGATTTGAAAAAGGGGAAAAGAGAAGGCACATTGAAATACATCAGTAGAGAGGGAGGTAGAGAGAAATATTAATACCATGGAGAGTTTGATCCTGGCTCAGGATGAACG
>JAOAFP010000273.1:324-604 GCA_026416215.1 Negativicutes bacterium
GTGCCATAGTAGCAATACTATGGTGACCGGCGGACGGGTGCGTAACACGTACGCAACCTGCCTCTTACAGGAGGATAGCTCTCGGAAACGGGAATTAATACTCCATAATATTCTATTAGGGCATCCTAATAGGATTAAAGCCGGAAGGCGGTAAGAGATGGGCGTGCGGCCGATTAGCTAGTTGGTAGGGTAACGGCCTACCAAGGCTATGATCGGTAGGGGAACTGAGAGGTTGGTCCCCCACACGGGCACTGAGACACGGGCCCGACTCCTACGGGAG
>JAOAFP010000274.1:0-328 GCA_026416215.1 Negativicutes bacterium
GGTCAAACTGCGCACGGCCGGCATGGGCTGCGTCAGCAGTTCCGGACGCAGCAGTTGTTCGACCTCGTCGGCGCGCATGATGCCCAGATCCTCGGCCACTTCGGCGATCGATCGCCCCTGCGCCAGCGCGGTTTTGGCCAGCAGCGCCGAGCGCTCGTAGCCGATGCGCGGATTGAGCGCCGTGACCAGCGACACCGAGCGCCGCACCCGTTCGGCCAGCAGCTCGCGGTTGGCCGTGATGCCCTGCACGCAATGCTCGCGCAGCGTCATGCAGCCATTGGCCAGGTGGTTGATGCTTTTGAACAGCGACCAGCCCATCACCGGCTCG
>JAOAFP010000274.1:338-604 GCA_026416215.1 Negativicutes bacterium
GTATAAGAGACAGGCTCGAAGGCATTGAGCTGCAGTTGCCCGGCCTCGGCCGCCATCGTCACCGTCATGTCGTTGCCGATGACTTCGAACGCGATCTGGTTGACCACCTCCGGAATCACCGGATTGACCTTGCCCGGCATGATCGACGAGCCCGCCGCGCGCGGCGGCAGGCGGATCTCGTTGAAGCCGGCCTGCGGTCCGCTGGACAGCAGTCGCAGGTCGTTGCAGGTCTTCGACAGCTTGACGGCAATGCGCTTCAACACGCC
>JAOAFP010000275.1 GCA_026416215.1 Negativicutes bacterium
CTCGCGCACGCCCTGGATGCCATAAATGATGCCGGCGGTCGGAAAGTCCGGCGCCGGGATGAACTCCATCAACTCGTCCACCGACGCCTCGGGGTGCGCCAGCAGGTGCAGGCAGGCATCCACCACCTCGTTGAGGTTGTGCGGCGGGATGTTGGTGGCCATGCCCACGGCGATGCCAGCCGAGCCGTTGACCAGCAGATTCGGCAGCCGGGTCGGCAGCACCAGCGGCTCGCGCTCGCTGCCGTCGTAGTTGGGGCCGAAGTCCACCGTCTCCTTGTCGATGTCGGCCAGCATCTCGTGCGCGATCTTGGCCAGCCGGATTTCGGTGTAGCGCATGGCCGCCGCGGCGTCGCCGTCGACCGAGCCGAAATTGCCCTGGCCGTCGATCAGCATGTGACGCAGGCTGAAATCCTGCGCCAGGCGCACGATCGTGTCGTACACCGCGCTGTCGCCGTGCGGGTGGTATTTACCGATCACGTCACCGACGATGCGGGCGGACTTCTTGTAGGGGCGGTTCCAGTCGTTGCCCAGCTCGTGCATCGCATACAGCACGCGGCGATGCACGGGTTTCAAGCCGTCGCGGGCATCGGGCAGCGCGCGGCC
>JAOAFP010000276.1:0-257 GCA_026416215.1 Negativicutes bacterium
GCGTGTGCGCTGTGGCGAAGTACACGATCACTTCGTTCCCCATCAGTTCCGTCACTTCCACATTAGCAGTGACCAACGCGGGGGAAATGCCCGGCGGCGCGTACTGTGGATCGTGGATGTGTTCGGGACGGACGCCCAATACAACCTGCTTCCCCAGGTAGGGCTTGTAAATGGCCTTGCGCTCTGCCGGTGTGGGCACGCGGAAGTCCTTGCAATCCGCGTAAATCACGCCGTTCTCTTCAACCAGGGTGGCATCG
>JAOAFP010000276.1:267-548 GCA_026416215.1 Negativicutes bacterium
GTTCATCGAGGGGCTGCCGATAAAGCCCGCCACAAAGATGTTACCCGGCGCATCGTAAAGCACTTGCGGCGTATCCACCTGCTGCAAGATGCCATCTTTCATGACGGCAATGCGCGTGCCCATCGTCATGGCTTCGGTCTGGTCGTGGGTAACGTAGATAAAGGTGGTGCCCAAGCGCTGATGGAGCTTAGAAATTTCCGCGCGCGCCTGTACGCGTAACTTCGCATCCAGGTTGGACAGCGGCTCGTCCATCAAGAAGACATTCGGCTCGCGCACGATAG
>JAOAFP010000031.1 GCA_026416215.1 Negativicutes bacterium
GCGTCAGATGTGTATAAGAGACAGGTGGTGGACATGGCCCTCTCCCGGGCGGCTGCCAAAGGCGGTGAAGTTGATGCCGTGGCAGTTACTGCCGGCCCGGGGCTGATCGGGGGGCTGCTGGTTGGTCTGGTTGCGGCCAAGGCCCTGGCCTGGGCATGGGGCGTTCCGCTGATCGCGGTTAACCATATTGAAGCCCACATCAACGCCGTAAGTTTGTCGTACCCCCAGGTGAAACCGCCGTTTGTGGCACTGGTCGTATCGGGCGGACATACGGCGCTGTTCAGGGTGGCCACCTGGCGGGAGTACCGGCTGCTGGGGCAGACTCGCGACGACGCGGCGGGAGAAACCATTGACAAGGTTGCGAGGGTTCTGGGCCTGCCGTATCCCGGGGGACCGCAACTTGAACAGCTGGCATTGTCGGGAAAGGCTGGCCATTATCATTTCCCCGGCCGCTTCCCTTCGCTTGGCGACTACGAATTCAGCTTCAGTGGCCTTAAGTCGGCGGCGGTGAATATTATCGCCAACTGCCGTCAGCGCCGCGATGAAATAAGGCGGGCTGATTTTGCCTTCAGCTTTCAGGCTGCGGTGTTTGGCCGTCTGGTGGATCAGACGGTAACGGCGGCAGTTGCGGCAGGGGTGCCGCTGGTAGTTCTGGCCGGCGGCGTGGCGGCTAATGCCACCCTGCGCAGAATGCTGGCTGATGCGTGCCGGATGGTTGGAATTGATCTGGTCTGCCCGGCACCGGAGTTTTGTACCGACAATGCAGCGATGGTGGCCATCCGCGCTCTTCGCGACTGGCAGGAGGGGGTTGTGGATTCGCTGGAAGTTAACGCCCATTCGGTCTGGCCGGCCGGGACAGCGATTGCTGAATGAAAGACAGATTTATTTCTGTCTGCAATGAAGCTAGCCATACTGACCGGCAATTTTGGCTGATTTTTGCCGAGGACACCGGCATCGGCAGGTTCATTTGCCGCGAGATTGTAATGCGGCGGAAACAGTCGGGCGAAGATGTGGACATTTTGAGGTTTGCCGACTGGCCGCCCGCGCACGGATGGCCGGTTGAGCTGAACAGCTGCTGGTGCGATCAGGGGCAGGTGGTTGCCGTGTTCGAGTACGGGGGAACGGCGCCAATTATCTCGCCGCAGGCGGGACAGCTACCACCTTCGGTTACTGTTGTTATGCTGATCGAAGGTCATCCGGGACGGGCGGCTGACGAGTGGCAGAAGGCCGGGGCACGGGTGGTAAGGCTGAAGAACTTATGGCCTCAGGAGGCAGTTGCCTTTATAGAGCGAAAACTGGCAGAGTCCGGGCTGAGGTTGAGTCCGGGCGGACGGAGGATGTGGCTGGAAGCTCTGTCGTTCCGTGAACAGGTTTTGCTCGATCAGGTGCTGGCCGATCTGGAAAAAATCTTATTATTGGTTCCGGAGGGGAATAAGACGGTGGACGACGATCTGATCCGCCGGTCGCTGCCGGATATGAATGAGGTCAGCTGGTTGGTGTTTGTTTCGGCTATAGCGCGGGGGAACAGCGTTAAACTGTCTGCTATGCTAGATATTATGGAACGCACTGTGCCCCTGCCGGCCCTGCTGCCGGCTGTGATCACCTGTCTGGACAGGCTGTTGCGGGTTACTATGATGCGCGAGTCCGGAAAACAACGGGCCGAAGTCGAGGCATACCTGCGCGGAGGAACATGGCCTGTCTCTTATACACATCT
>JAOAFP010000032.1 GCA_026416215.1 Negativicutes bacterium
TATGAGTGGAAGGGCGGATTTATGGCCGCGGTTCAGACTGGCACTGCAAAGGTTGTGCCGATGAAAAAGGGAATGAGTGAAGGACGGAGAATTTTTCTGTAAACGACCATGAGAGGGTGATAGAATGACTGAGAGGGTGATAGAATGACTCTGTTTGATATAATCGGGCCGGTGATGATCGGCCCGTCCAGCTCGCATACCGCCGGGGCGGTGCGTCTGGGGCTGATGGCGAGGAATGTGCTGGGGTGTCAGCCGGAAAAGGCTGATATTTACCTGCATGGTTCATTTCGCTGTACCTACCGTGGCCACGGCACCGATCGGGCGCTGGTGGGAGGCCTGCTGGGTTATCCGACGGATGATACCAGAATCCGTGACAGCTTCCGTCATGCAGCCGACAGCAACTTGCAGTACCGCTTCATTCCGGCCGATCTGGGGGATGTTCACCCTAATACGGTGAAGTTTGAACTGACCGGACAAGGCAGGCAGTGTACAGTTGTTGGCTGCTCGGTTGGCGGGGGAGCGGTTGAGGTGACCAACATCAATGGCTACAAGGTGAAGCTGACTGGTGAGCTGCCGGCACTGGTGGTCCCGCACATTGACCGGGCCGGCTATATAGCCAAGGTTTCGGGAATTCTGGGAGCGGAGGAGATTAACATTGCGGCGATGCACGTCGGCCGCAACCAACGTGGCGGAACGGCACTGATGATCATCGAAACCGACCAGATGATAGACTCGGTGTTGCTGCAGGTTATTGACCGCATTCCCGGGGTGTCGGGCAGTTTTGTGATTGCTCCGTTGTAGGAGGGAGATACCGATGGAGATAAAAAATTTAGTTCAGCTGTCCGAACTGGCCGAAAAGGATGGACTAAGCCTGGGACGGGCGGCAATAAGGCTGGAGGCCGCCGAACAACAGGTGACCGAAGAGGAGATTGAGCGGGAACTCATCCGGCGGGCTGAGATAATGAAACGGTCGGTGGCGACCGGTCTGGAAGGGATGAAAACAGCCAGCGGCCTGGTGGGCGATCAGGGGAGGCGGATGCGCGGTTACCTGGGTCAGACCAAGTGTCTGGCCAGTCCGTTATATGCCAAGGCTATGGCCTATGCTCTGGCCGCCAATGAGTGCAACGCGGGCATGGGCGTGATCGTGGCTGCTCCCACTGCCGGTGCCAGCGGAGTGTTGCCGGCACTAGTCTGTGCGATGGAGGAGGAGATGTCCGTTACCGGAACGAAATTGGCCGAGGCCCTGGCGGCAGCCGGGGCAGTGGGGGCGGTCATTGCCCGCAACGCCTCGCTGTCTGGTGCTGAGGGGGGATGTCAGGCAGAGTGTGGTTCAGCTGCGGCCATGGCGGCGGCAGCGGCGGTTGAAATGCTGGGAGGTAGCCGGGAACAGGCTCTGCAGGCTGCTGCCATGGCTTTGCAGGGGATGCTAGGGCTGGTTTGCGATCCGGTGGCCGGACTGGTGGAAATACCGTGCGTACACCGCAATGCTGGTGCTGTGACCCAGGCCCTGATGGCGGCTGACATGGCCATGGCCGGGGTCACCTTTGCCATCCCGGTTGACGAGGTTATTGAGGTTATGGGGAAAATAGGCCGGGTGCTGCCAGTGGCATTGCGCGAAACGGCACTGGGCGGGCTTGCCGCCTCGCCGACCGGGCGGGCTATAGCTGAGCGGGTGCTGGGGAAAGACAGTCAGTGCTGACCGGGTTTAATAACATCCGCCGCGGCTTTGAATGGATGGACTTGCTGGTGGCGGTGTTCGTGTTCGCCCTTCTCTACGCCATCGTCCATCTGGGAGAGGGCATGAATGTCAGTTTTGAGCCAAGCCAGCCGCCGGCCATTGACCTTGATCCAGGTGCTTTGCCATATTATGCCGGACGATCGCTGCTGCGGATGTTCATCGCGTTTGCCGCCAGCCTGTTGTTTACCTTTAGTTATGGTTACGTTGCCGCCAAAAGCAGGACGGCCGGAAAATTTATGATCCCTCTGCTGGATGTCCTGCAATCCATACCGGTGCTGGGATTTCTTTCGGTGCTGATCACCGGGTGCATGGCTGTTTTTCCCGGCAGTCTCCTCGGGCTTGAACTGGCATCGATTCTGGCTATTTTTACCGGTCAGGCCTGGAATATGACCTTCAGCTTCTACCACTCCCTGATTACCGTGCCGCACGATTTGCAGGAGGCGTCGGCGGTGCTGAGGCTTAACTGGTGGCAGCGGCTGGTCCGGCTCGAGATGCCCTACTCGATGATCGGACTGACCTGGAACAGCATGATGGCGTTTGGCGGCGGGTGGTTTTTTCTGGCGGCATCGGAAGCCATAAGCGTGCTGGGGGACAATTTCCGCCTGCCCGGGGTGGGGTCCTACATGGCGACGGCGATTGCCGACGGCAACATGGCAGCCATTGTATACTCCATCGTAACCATGGTGTTACTGGTTGTGCTCGTCGATCAGTTTTTCTGGCGGCCACTGGTGGTCTGGACGCAGAAATTCAAGATGGAGATGGTGGACAGTACCGAACAGCCAACGTCGTGGGCGCACGACATTTTGCAGCAGTCCAAGCTGGTGGCGTTTTTGAATGATATCCTGGTCGAGCGGCTGGCTGGCGGGTTTTACCGGTCTGTCAACCGGCTGGTCGAGGCCATGGCAGTTACCAGCCGACGGGGCAAAAAGGTAGCTGGCATCCTGTTGACGGCTGCCAGGTGGGGGCTGGTCGTGGGCATGGTCTATCATGCCGGGCAGTACGCCTATGCCGGCTGGCAACAGCTGTCCACGGTGGATGCCGGACAGGTGCTGGCGGTGTTCCGGTTGGGGGCGTTGACTTTTGGCCGGGTGACAATTGCCATTTTTCTGGCCGTGCTCTGGACATTGCCGGTTGGGGTCTGGATTGGTCTCAATCCCCGTCTGGCGAGGTTTCTCCAGCCGGTGGTGCAGATTGCGGCGTCTTTCCCGGCTAACATGCTTTTTCCGTTTGTAACGGTTTTTTATCTCAGGCACAGCGTAAATTTTGAGTGGGGGGCAATACCGCTGATGATGCTGGGAACTCAGTGGTACATACTGTTCAATGTCATTGCCGGGGCGATTGCCATTCCCAACGATTTGCGCGAGGCCAGCCGGATTTTCAATCTGTCGCTGATCAAACGGTGGCAGAAAATGGTGTTGCCGGGCATCTTCCCCTACCTGATCACCGGAATTATCACCGCGTCCGGCGGGGCATGGAATGCCAGCATTGTGTCCGAACTGGTCAGCTGGGAAGGGAAGGATCTGGTGGCCAGAGGGCTGGGATCGTACATAAATGCGGTTACCACCGCCGGCGACTGGCCCAGCATAATTCTGGGAATTGCCGTGATGTGCGTATTTGTGGTAGCCGTAAACCGTCTGGTGTGGCGGCCGCTGTACGCCCTTGCCGAAGAAAAATACCGTTTGGGGTGAGGAGGGAAGATGGCCAGGGCACTTATTGAACTGCGAAACGTGTTCAGACAGTACGACATCCGCGGGGAAAGCGATGCCATCGTACTGGAAAACATAAATCTTACCGTTTTTGAGGATGAGTTTCTGGCCATTCTCGGCCCGTCCGGCTCGGGTAAGTCGACTTTGCTGAGAATTATTGCCGGGCTGGTACCGGCGACTATCGGCAAGGTCTATTACCTGGGCAAGAGTATAACCGGGGTTAATCCGGGGGTGGCAATGGTGTTCCAGTCGTTTGCTCTTTTTCCCTGGCTTACGGTCAGGGAAAACGTGATGCTTGGACTGGAAGGGAAGAGGCTGAAGCCGGCCGAACGGGAGGAAAAAACCCTCAAGGCGATCGACATGGTCGGTCTGGATGGTTATGAAAACGCCTATCCCAAGGAACTTTCCGGAGGAATGCGCCAACGGGTGGGTCTGGGCCGGGCACTGGTCAACGATCCGGACGTGTTGCTAATGGATGAGCCGTTTTCGGCACTGGATGTTCTGACGGCGGAAAATCTGCGCCGCGACATGCTCGAGTTATGGTTGGAAAAAAAGATAACCACCAAGTCGATCATCATGGTCACCCACGGGATCGAGGAGGCGGTGTACATGGCCGACCGGGCGTTGGTCCTGTCGAGCGGGCCGGCCAGAATCATCGAGGATATCAAGATTGAACTGCCGCGCTGGCGGGACAAAAACTCTCCTGAATTCAGCGACATGGTCGATCGCCTGTACTCGATCATGATCAAAAAGCAGACTCAGGAAGCCAAAGCCGAAACAACGGCTGATACCAGTGAGTGGTCGCCGGTCCCGGTGGTTTCGGCTGGAGCGCTTACCGGGTTTCTGGAGCTGCTGGAGGATAACAACGAAAAAGCTGATCTCTACAGGCTGGCTGAACGGTTTGTCATGGAAATTGATGATTTTCTGCCGATTGTTGAAGCTGCCAGCCTGCTGAATCTAGCCCGGATTGTCGAGGGAGACATCGAACTCACCCCGGAAGGGGCGAGGTTTGCCAGGGCGACGGTTCTTGAGCGTAAGGAGCTTTTCCGCGAGCAGCTGGTGAAGTATGTGCCGTTTGTCAATAAAATCGTCAAAATTCTTGATGCCAAGTCCAATAAGCAGATGGATATAGATTTTTTTAAAGAGATGCTGAGCCATCATTTTTCACCGAAAGAGACTGACCGGCAGATGAGCATAATCATTAACTGGGGCCGGTACGCTGAGCTTTTTGACTACGACGACGACAGCGAGCGGCTGTTTATTGAAAGGGACGAAGATTAACGGAGTGTAGGAACTGTGGGATTGTTTGACCGTCTGAAACAGAGTCTGACCAAAACCCGGGCGGCCTTGTCGGAAAAAGTCGAGCGTCTGGTGTCCGGGGCGATAACGGTCGACGAGCAGCTAATCGAAGATTTGCACGATGCCCTGATCAGTTCGGATATAGGAGTGAATATTGCCGGAGAAATGATTTCCGAACTGCGGAAAGCGGTAAATTCAGGACAGATCCGCGATGCCGGGGAAATAAGGTCCTGGTTGCGGGAGAGTATTGCATTGCTAATGGTCGATGATGACGACGGTCAGCATTTGTTGCCGAGCCGGCTGAAGGTGGATGTGGTAATTGGCGTTAATGGCGTGGGCAAAACCACATCGATTGCCAAAATGGCTCATTTCCACCAGCAGCGTGGCGAGCGGGTGCTGATCGCGGCGGCCGATACATTCCGGGCGGCGGCCGTGGAACAGATCGAAATCTGGGCACGACGCACCGGCACCGGGGTGGTGAAACACACCGCCGGAGCGGACCCGGCGGCGGTGGTGTACGATGCGATCAGCGCCGCCAAAGCGCGCAGCATCGACCGACTGATCGTGGATACGGCCGGCCGTTTGCATAACAAGGCCAATCTTATTGAAGAGATGAAAAAAATCACCCGGGTGATTGAGCGCGAGGCGGCCGAAGCTGAACGGCGGGTACTGCTGGTTATCGATGCCACGACCGGACAGAACGCTTTGGCACAGGCTAAGGTGTTTGCTGAAAGCCTGACTGTTGACGGCGTAATATTGACTAAACTCGATGGCACCGCCCGCGGGGGGGTGGCGGTAGCGGTAAAAAGAGAGTTGGGTATTCCGGTGAAATGGGTGGGGACGGGTGAAACCCTTGACGATCTGCAACCGTTCGACAGCCGGCAGTTCGCCCGGGCGCTACTGTGAACCAAATAGCTGATGGTGGGTGAGAATTATGAAACTGGTAATCGGATTGGGCAATCCGGGTCGGCAGTATGTCGGAACCCGGCACAATATCGGCTTCATGGCCGTTGACAGGCTGGCGGAAAATTGGGGAGGGGTTCTCTGGAAGGAGAGGGAACGGTGCTTTGTCAGTGAAAATCGGCCGTATGGACCGGCGACCAAGGTTGTGCTGGCTAAACCGCAGACATATATGAACCTGAGCGGTGAGGCCGTGGCTGACCTGCTGGAATGGTACAAAATTCCGGTGGATGACGTGATAGTGATCTCCGATGACATCGACCTTACCCTGGGACGGATCAGGATCCGTCAGGGCGGTGGCTCGGGTGGACACCGAGGCTTGGCGTCAATTCTCAGATACCTGCCCAGCGATAATTTTGTCAGGATCAGGGTGGGGATCGGCCGGCCCCGGCAGGGGCGGGACGTGGCCGAGCATGTACTGAAGACATTTTTGCCCGAGGAAAGGGAAGAGGTAAACAATGCTGTGGCCAAGGCGGCGGCGGCAGTTGAATGTGTCATCCGCCAGGGAGTGCTGGTGGCGATGAACGACTACAACCGGGTGATGAAGAATGAGACGATCGTCAGTGAGCGGCCGCCGGTCAGCGGCGGTGGGGAATGAACGTTGCCGGAAACGGGCGGCAGTTTGGCCGGGAGGATATGAAGGTATGTTTGCTGGTGGGGAGTGTTTATGGCGAGGATAATGCTGGCTGACGACGCATCGTTTATGCGGCTGGTGCTGCGGGAGATATTGACCGCTGCCGGCCATACGGTGGTGGCAGAGGCGGAAAACGGGATTGATGCGGTCAAAATTTACATGGCCGTCCGGCCTGAACTTCTGGTTCTGGATATAACTATGCCGTTCATGGACGGGCTCAGAGCCCTTAGGGAAATCAGAAGCCGCGACAGCGACGCCCGGGTGCTTATGTGCAGTGCAATGGGTCAGAAGCGGATGGTTGAGGAAGCAATGCAACTGGGAGCTGTGGGATTTGTTGTAAAGCCATTCGACCGGCAAAAGGTGCTGGATGAAATAAACAGCGTTCTGGGTGTGCGGTGATTAACCCAAGGCTGCTTTGGCGGTTTCTGGTTGGTGGGCTGATTGCCGTCCTGCTGGTGGTGGCGGCACCGGGCAGGCCGGGCGGAGGACATAGCCATCCGGACGGGTTCAGTATGACCTTGGCCGGTGGGGGCGAGGTAGTTTTTCACTGGCGATTCGCCGGCGGGGCTGACGGGCGGGGCAAGATCGAGCTTATGCCGGTTGCCGACGGGGATTCAGCGGATTTTGCCACTTCGGCGGTTATGTACGACGCTGATACTGAGGAAGCGGATTTTGCCGGCACAGGGTGGCGCATGTGCTCGTTTGCGGCCGGACGGTTGCCGGCGGGCATGACCTATGCTTACCGGGTATGGGATGGGATTAGCTGGAGCGAAATTACCCGGCTGTCGACCGGGACAGCGGCCGCCGGGTCGCGGTTCAGCTTTCTGGTGTTCGGCGACTCACAAAGCCACAATTACGGGTTATGGGGAAAAACACTAAAGGCCGCCTTCGAACGCAATGAACAGGCAGCCTTTTTTACTGTGGTGGGCGACATGGTTGATACCGGCGGCAACCCGGGGCAGTGGCAGGAGTGGTTTAACGCCGGCTGGCCAGTCATGAAAAGCCTGCCACTGGTACCAGTGCCAGGCAATCATGAGACTTACAACGGCAATGGCAGGGCAGTCTATCCTGTATATCTACGGGGGCTGTTCGGCCTTCCCGGCGACAGCCAGCCGGCCGGTCTTACCGGAGTGTACTCGTTTGACTTCGGTGATGCCCATTTTGTGGTGCTTGATTCGCAGATAGACGAACTCAGCGGGGAGATCCCGGATTTGGCCGAACGGCAGCGCGAATGGCTGGCAGCCGACCTTTCCGGTACATCCAGGAAGTGGCGGGTGGTATTTATGCATAAACCGATGTATGGCCGCGGGAATAGGGACTGGGGGGCAAAGCTGCGGCACTGGTGGGAGGATTTGCTGGTTGCCGGGCGGGTTGACATCGTGTTCAGCGGTCACGAGCATGTTTACAGCCGTACCCGGCCGTTGCTGCCGGATGGTTGCGATCCGGCCGAACGCGGGGTTGTCTACGTGACCTGTGGCCGAAGCGGCGAAAAAACCTACAAGGGGGTCAGAACGGGCCAGTTTGATGAGGTCTTTTTCAATCCGCTCGGGCAGCCTAACTACCTTGTGGTTGAGGTTGGGAAACAGCTGGTCGTTTCAGCTTATACCCTGGATGGACAGATGATCGATACCTTCACGGTTGCCGGGTAAATAAATCCACTCCCTCGTCGCGGAAGCACTTGACGCTGAAGCCAGTGGCACGGCCGTCGGCAATGGTGAAGGTTACCGGCTCGTACACTGGGTAGGACAGCTGGCAGGAAAGAGCGAAAGTGTCGCCTGACAGATGATAAAACCTGACTGGGGTCTGGTTGGCTCCCCATTCACCGTACAGTCCGCGGTCGGGATCATAGTGGATGTCGACTGGACCGTAAACCGGATTATTGTAACGGCCAGCGTAACGTGCCAGCGGCAGACTGGGAGGGATCGAGCTGTCGTAAGTGGCGGGGGTGAAGCCGGGATCAGCGGTTTGTTCGTTCAGGTCCTTTTCGGCCTGTGCCGGGTCGGCGCCGGTCAGAATATCATAAAATTCGCGGGCCAGCAGGTAGGGGAAGTGACCGTTGAGGTTGGCGAGGATGACAATTCCCGCGTTAAGCTGGGGGATAAGCATGATGGTCGCACTGTTGCCGGACGAACCGCCGTTATGCCAGACTATGTCGTAGGGGGCTCGTCTGGTCAGTATCCAGCCCATACAGTAATAAGAGCCCTCGCCCATCAGGGTTTTGCCCATGGCGGTCTGTGGCTGGCGCATGGCGAGGAGGTTGTCGTAGCCAATGATAGTCTGACCGTTGTAAATACCGCAGTTCAGATGCATAATCATCCATTTGCTCATATCGTTGACGGTTGAGTTTATGCCGGCGGCAGGAGCCAGGGTGTATACCCAGTTGATATAACGGTCAGCAGTCAGGGACACAACCTGCCCGTTGTCATTAATCTGATGTAGTCCGGCGCGGTTTTTTATGTGGTCGTATCCCCAGCGGGTTGCCGATGAGTCGGTCATGTTGAGCGGGATGAACAACCGTTCGCGCAGGGATTTTTCCCAGTTCATGCCCGACAGTTTTTCTTCCAGTCTGGCACCGACCAGGAACAGGCAGTTCTGGTAGTTGTACTGGCTGCGGAACGGTGCTATGGGTTTTATGTAGGCAAACGACTGAATGATATGATCGCGGCTGAAGCCAAGGTTAGCCTGTATATCCCCCACGTAGGTCTTGAGACCGCTGTGCTGGGCGAACACGTCGGTAACCGTGGCGGTACGGGTGGCAGCAGGGTCATAAAATTTGAACTGGGGCAGATAATCAATAACCCGGCTGTCCCAGGCAATTTTCTTCCTATCCACTTCCTGGGCGATGAGCGCCACGGTGAAGGCCTTGCTCAGAGAGGCAATCTGAAACAGAGTGTTGGCGTTGACCGGTTCGTAACTGGTCAGCGAGCGCCGGCCAAATCCATTGGCATATATTTGCCGGTTATTGACCACTATGGCGGCCGCCCAGCCGGGAACTTTGTACTTTTGCTGCTGACGGATGGCTAGAGCCTGCCATTTACCGATCACCTGCTGCCAGTCGATCGGGGCGGCCACGGCTGGGGAAACTGCGACCAGTATGACTATGCCGGCAATTATTGCCGCAATCCGCTTTCCGATCAAATCGTCCTCCCTGTCGGCTGAGACTGGTTTATGCCGGCGCAGCTACGGTTGTCAACTATCAGGTGCCGATGGCTTTGCCGCACCCAATAATTATAGCGATAAATCCACGGATGGCAAAATAGCTTTTTTGCCCCGGATAGCATATAATAGGCAGGGGGCGGAAAAGGAGCGTGACTGGCCATCGGTGAACAGAGCGGTGTTTTTCGATCGTGACGGAGTTTTGAACCGCGATTGCGGTTATCTTTACCGTTGCGAGGATTTTGTCTGGCTGGAAGGGGCACCGGAGGCGGTAGCCTGGCTGAACCAGCGCGGCTGGCTGGTGCTGGTGGTGACAAATCAGAGCGGGGTTGCCCGGGGATACTACGGAGAGGAGCAAGTCAGGCAGCTGCACTCCTGGATGAATGACCAGCTCAGCCGGTATGGCGGAAGGGTGGATGATTTCTTTTATTGTCCGCACTTGCCGGGAGCTCCCGTTAGCCGGTACGATTTGGACTGCGACTGTCGCAAGCCGCGGCCGGGGATGATTGAGCGGGCCTGTGCCAAGTGGGATGTTGACAGGGGTCGCTCGCTGCTAATCGGTGACAAAGACAGCGATGTCGAGGCGGCGCAAAGGGCTGGCATCCGCGGGGTGAAGTACGTCGGCGGCAACCTCTGGCGGTTGGTGGAAAGGCTGGTGAATCATGGCGGTTAACCGGACACGGACCGGCAAGGTGGATACGGTGGGGGTGCTCGAAGCGGCCCGGCGGGAAATGACCCGGCGGCAGGGGGTGGCTGAACTCGATTATATTGCCAGGACCAGTCCGGTGACCAGAGTGGAGGGAATGGCAGGTATGAGGCGGGTTGGTCCGTCAGCGGCCGATTTAATCTACGATCCCGGACCGGCCTACATCGTGGAGATCAGTGAACGGGCCAGGCAGCTCTTTGCCAGACTGCAGCGGGAGAACCCGCTGTTCAGATTACTGTTTTTCAGAAAAAGGTAGGTAAGATTGAAAAAGGTTGTAATTCTTATTGATGCCGACAATATCGGCAATATTATCTCGGTGCGGGAGATGCTGAATGGCATCAGACGCTCTTCGACGGTAATCTGCATGCGAGCTTATGGTAACTGGTTCCACATCGGCGCAGGCAAAGCCCGTGAGTTCACCAACATGGGCATAATGCCGGTGCAGACCCCGACCGGTGGCGGCCCTAACGCCACAGACATCTACCTGATGCTTGATGCCATTGACATCTGGCACGAGCAAAAGCCGGATAAGTTCTGCATACTGACCAACGACGCCGACTTTGCCGTCCTGGCGGTTGTGCTGCGCAGCCGGGGAGTAGAGGTTGCCTTCCCCGATCTGAAGCACACAGCGGCAGTACTTAAGGAAATCGCGACCGACAGTATACCCAAGGAACCGATTGAACCGGGTGACGATCCGTCCCCGGCCGAGAAAAAAGCGTCCCGCAGTGAAAAGCGGCGTCCGATTCGCCGGCCGGCCACCCAAAAAACGTCTGCACACCAGGATGAGCAAGGTGATGACAGGCCGGGTGATGAGATAAACAGGGATAAACGGTCCCAACCGGAACTGACCACCGACCTGGCCGATGAGTGGCTGCGCCGGGTGTTCGATGAGCTGGAGGTGGATCAGGGATTTGCCGTCCCGGCATCGTTCATCGGCAGCTGGCTGAGTGAGAACAGCTGCCCCTACAAAATGAAATCGCTGCTGAAGAAGGGCACTCTGGCCGCCCGGGGAGTCAACGACAAGAAGTACGGTCTGATGATTGTCAGGCAGCTGCCTTAAAAACTAATCCAAGGGAGGAAAGACAACGTGGAAAACCTGCAACAACTACTGGACAGCGAGCCCAGGAGGCTTTGGCAGTATTTTGCCGCGATCTGCCGGATTCCCCACGGTTCGAAGAACGAAAAGGCCGTGGCGGAGTACGTGTGTGGTGAACTGGATCGGCTGGGCCTGAGCTGGGAACGGGATGACGTGGGCAATATTTTGGCGCGCAAGCCGGCGGCGTCCGGGCTGGAATCGGCTGCCGGTATATGCCTGCAGGGGCATCTTGACATGGTCTGCGAGAAGAATGCCGGTACCCAGCACGACTTTCTGCGGGATGGTCTGCAGCTTAAGGTGCAGGATGGGTTCCTGATGGCTGAGGGGACGACCTTGGGAGCCGACAACGGCATAGGGGTGGCGGCAGCCCTGGCGATTCTGGCCGATAACAAGATCCGGCACGGCCCGGTTGAGGCTCTGTTTACTGTCGACGAGGAGGACGGCATGACCGGGGCGAAGGGCCTCCGGCCCGGCTGGCTGCAGTCTCGGTACCTGCTGAACCTTGACAGCGAGGAGGAAGGCGAGTTTTGCATAGGTTGTGCCGGTGGCCGCGGCAGTACGGTCAGCAGTCAGTACCGGCCGGTGAGGCCGACACCCGGGAAATCGTTATACCGTCTGAAGGTTTTCGGTTTGAAGGGCGGGCATTCCGGAGTGAACATCAAAGACGGCCTGGCCAACGGGATCAAGCTGCTGGTCCGGTTCTTGTTTGGCAGTCTGCGCGAATTTTCACTGGAAGTTGCGTCAATTCGCGGTGGCAACAAGGTTAATGCCATATGCCGTGAGGCCTGGGCCGATGTCTATGTTTCGGCGGAACTTGTGCCCGGGCTGCGGGAACGGCTGGAGAACTACCGTAAGGATCTGGCCAATGAATACGCCGGCATTGAGGATGGAATTGCTGTGGACCTTTCGCCGCTGGACGGTGAGCCGGAAGTCATGTCCATGGAAGACGACTGGCGCCTGATTTCATATCTCTACGCTGCCCCGCACGGGGTGAAAGCCATGTCAGGCCAGATGCCCGGTCTGGTACAGACCTCGACCAACCTGGCGTTTGTCGATTGCGACGGGGGCAGAATTACGGTGAAAATGAGCCATCGCAGCTCAGTGGCTGTCTCTTATACACA
>JAOAFP010000277.1 GCA_026416215.1 Negativicutes bacterium
GACCAGCACCGGTTGGAAGCGCCGTTCGAGCGCGGCGTCTTTCTCGATATGCTTGCGATATTCGTCAAGCGTCGTCGCGCCAACCATATGTAATTCGCCACGGGCCAGCATCGGCTTCAGCATATTGCCGGCATCCATCGCGCCTTCGGCAGCGCCGGCTCCGACGACAGTGTGCAACTCATCAACAAACAGAATGATGTCGTCACGCTCTTGGATCTCTTTGAGCACTGCTTTCAGCCGCTCTTCATCACGCCCGATCACCGGGTCAAGCTTGTTGCGCGCAGCTAGCTCGGTCAGGTCGCGGCCATACTGCTCAAGCGCAGCGTAAGTGCTTTCAGGGTTAGGGTTGGTGACTCGCTGCGCGCCGCGCACCTCACGCAGCGCCATCAGCAGCTTATCGCGGGTTAAGCCGGCCTGCTTCAGCACCCGCTCGGCCCCGCCACCGGCATGGTCGAGGATGGCCAGCAGCAAGTGCTCGGTGCTGACATACTCGTCGCCGAATTGGGCTAGCTCATCGTGGGCCTTGACCAACAC
>JAOAFP010000278.1:0-237 GCA_026416215.1 Negativicutes bacterium
CTTCCCTTTGAAGTGTCCGCAAAAGTGATTTTGGGGGAGATAAGGGGTTTTCAACCCAAGAGTTTAAAAAGGGTGGTTTTGGCAGACATAGACCAGAGGATGGTGGAGGAGTGGAAAAGGCATCTTTGAATGAAGCTTGTCTTCTGTGGCTCTTGGCTTGACAAAGACGGGCTCTGGGAAGCGAGGATAAGAAGGCTCCATAAGTTTGAATCGCCGGAAGACTTAGAGCATGTGGAC
>JAOAFP010000278.1:247-524 GCA_026416215.1 Negativicutes bacterium
AAGCATAGCCATGCCGGGCATGGGAACGGGCGTGGGAAAGCTTCCCTTTGAAGTGTCCGCAAAGGTGACTTTGGAGGAGATAAAGAGCTTTCAACCCAAGAGTTTAAAGAGGGTGGTTTTGGTAGACATAGACCAGAGGATGGTGGAGGAGTGGAAAAGGCATCTTTGAATGAAGCTTGTCTTCTGTGGCTCTTGGCTTGACAAAGATGGACTCTGGGAAGCGAGGATAAGAAGGCTCCACAAGTTTGAATCGCCGGAAGACTTAGAGCATGTGGAC
>JAOAFP010000279.1 GCA_026416215.1 Negativicutes bacterium
CCTTCCAAAGTGCCGAGCTGCTCGAGGCCATGCAGTCCGACCTGGCAGCGCAGGGCGGGGCGGCGCTGACCGAACTGCGAGTCGACGGCGGCGCCACCGCCAACGATCTGCTGATGCAGTTCCAGGCCGATCTGCTGGGCGTGCCGGTGCTGCGGCCGCAGGTGCTGGAAACCACCGCCCTCGGCGCGGCCTATCTGGCGGGCCTGGCGGTCGGCCTGTGGGCGGCGCCGGCCGACGTCGAGCGCGCCTGGCGCGTGCAACGCATGTTCGAGCCCGGCATCAGCGCCGACGAACGCGCCGAGCGCATGGCCCGCTGGCGCGAGGCGGTGCAGCGCGCCAAGGGCTGGGCGTAGGCGGCGGCGCAGTCGGCGCCGGGGCGTGGGTACGCAACCCAGGCTCCTCGGGTTTGCCGAACGGCGGGACGCTATCAAAAACAAAGCGCTATTCCCATTGAACAAAGGGATAAAGCGCGTTTTGTGTCGCTGTGACGAGCTTGGAATCGGGTTCCGGCGACGTGCAG
>JAOAFP010000280.1 GCA_026416215.1 Negativicutes bacterium
CCGGCACACGGGCCGGCACCGGCCCCGCAGGACGCTCCATCGTGCGCTGCAACTCCACCGGCAGGCCCCACAGCCGCGCCACCGCCAACGCCAGCTGGTCGTAGCTCACCCCTAGATGGCGCAGCACCGCCGCCTGTTCCCGTGCCGGATCCCCGCCGGCGTCGGCTTCGATGCGCTCGGCTTCCCGTGGACAAAAGCGCACTGTCAGCATGCGTCCGAACCCCTGAAACAGGGCCGCCAGGAAGATCCGCTCCCGCTCGGCAGGCGCCGTCGCCAGTTCCGCAGCCATGTGCGCAGCCAGCAAGGCGTGCGCAAAAGCCGTGCGCAAGCGCGCCGCTTGGGCGGCGTCGGACCAGTGCTCCAGCAGCATCAGACTGGCGGCAATGGCCTGCACGGCCGTCGTGCCCAGCAACGCGATCGCCCGTGACACTGTGGCCACCCCGCCCCGGTGGGCCACCAGCGGCGCCGCGTTGGCCCAGCGCAGCAACTTTTGCGTCAACCCGACGTCTTGCAAAATC
>JAOAFP010000033.1 GCA_026416215.1 Negativicutes bacterium
GCCAATATGGGCAATGGCCAATACCATTCGCATCTGCAGGACCATTGTCCCGGCCAGGCTGGCCGGCAATGCTACCGGCAGGGTCATCAATCCGCCCAGACTGGTTACGAATCCTACCCCGCCGCACTTTAATGCCGTGTTGCGGATTAGGGCATCAACGTTATCGCTCAGCGGACCTGGCCGGCTCAAGTATTCCTCGGCCAGCCGGCAGGCATTATTCATCCCCGGCAGGCCGCCAACGGCCGCACTATAAAGCACGGCAAGCAGCCGCGCCGCCTTGTCTCCGATCATAACGCTCACCGCCCACCAGTCCTCCCCTTACCAATCCAATTTTCCATCCGCCCCGCTGTCAGTCAGCCGGCCGGGATAGCGTTTCCCGGCAATGCTAATTGCCTCGGCATCAAACAAAACTAAGTAAACCTCAATTTCCAGCCCGGTTTCGACGATAAATCTCTCACAGGTCTCAATCGCCACCGCCAGCGCCTCGGCCCGGGGATAGCCGTATACCCCTGCTGATATCAGGGGAAAGGCGATACTTTTCAGCCGGTAGTGGCGGGCGAGAGTCAGAGAACTCAGGTAACAGCTTTCGAGTTTCCGGCGTTCGCCGCTGCCGCCTCCCTGCCAGACCGGCCCGACGGTGTGAATAACGTATCTGGCCGGCAACCGGTAGCCGCCGGTGATCTTGGCCTCCCCCACCGCGCAGCCGCCGAGAGTTTTGCATTCAGCCAGCAAATCCGGGCCGGCTGCCCGGTGAATGGCCCCGTCCACCCCGCCGCCACCCAGCAGTGTTTGGTTGGCGGCGTTGACGATTGCATCCACTGCCATTTTAGTTATATCCCCCTGTACGATCCTCACCGTCATCGTACTGCCACCCCCTTTGCCGTCAGTCATGTCTCAGCGCCTGGATCGGATCGAGCAACGCTGCCCTGCGGGCCGGATAAACCCCGAAGAAAATCCCGATAAACACCGAAAAGAACACCGCCACCACCACGGCCAGATATGACACGTGCTGCGGCCACTCCATTGCCGTGGCCAGACCTAATGCCAGGGTCAGACCGACGATGATGCCGATTATGCTGCCAATCAGACTTATGACCACCGATTCAACCAGAAACTGGACAAGAATGTCGGCAAAGGTTGCCCCCAGTGCCTTCCTGATCCCGATTTCCCTGATCCGCTCGCTCACACTCACCAGCATTATGTTCATAATCCCGATTCCCCCGACCAGCAGCGATATGCCGGCAATCATTCCCAGAAACATGGTCAGGTTGGTTATGTTTCTGCCCACCGTGTCGATGATTTCCCGGGAGTTGCGGATCGAGAAGTCGTCGGGGGTATCACCCGCCAGTTTGTGACGGGTGCGCATTAATTGGTGGATATCGCTTTCAACATCGCCGATATCGGCTCCGTCAGCCACCGCCACCAGAATAAAATTCAGGTAACTGATGCCCAGCAGACGGTTTTGGGCAGTGGAGAGCGGCACGATGATCAAATCATCCTGATCATTTCCTCCCATTCCCTGCCCCTTACTTGCCAACACTCCCACCACCCGGAAGCTTTTGGCATCAATCCGCACCTGTTTGCCCACCGGATCAACCCCCGGCAGCAGATTAGCCGCTGCTGTTTCCCCAAGCAGACAACTGCGGCTCTGGGTGGTTTCGTCAAGCTCGTTTAGCAGCCGGCCGGCCGCTGCCTGATAGTTGCGTATTTCATAAAACGCCGGGCTGACACCCATAACCTGGGTGTACCAGTTCTGGTTTTCGTAGACCACCTGATAGGTTCTGGTCACCACTCCGGCGACGGCACTGACCCCGTCAATGGTCTTTCTGATTGCCTGAGCGTCCGCGTAGGTCAGGCGGTTGTTGCTGCCGGCCTGAAGGCGGACCCCGCTGCTGGTCACCGCTCCCGGCATCACCGTCAGCAGGTTGCTGCCCAGGCTTGACAGGGAACTCTGCACCTTGCTGCGCACGCTCAACCCGACCGAAACCATGGCTATGACCGCGGCTATGCCGATTATTATCCCCAGCATGGTCAGCAGGGTGCGCATCTTGTTGACCAGCAGGTTCTTCCCGGCCATGATCACGCACTCAAACAGCACGGGTGTCCTCCACCAGACGGCCGTCGGCGATTCGGACCCGCCGCCGGGTTTTTCCGGCCAGTTCCGGCTCGTGGGTAATCAGCAGAATGGTCCTGCCTTCACGGTGCAATTCCGCCATTATCTCCATTATCGTCTGCCCGCTGGCACTGTCGAGGTTGCCGGTCGGCTCGTCGGCCAGAATCAGCGCCGGATCGGCCACCAGTGCCCGGGCAATCGCCACCCGCTGACACTGTCCGCCCGACAGCTGGCCGGGCCGGTGTTCCATTCGATCGGCCATCCCCACCCGTTCCAGCACCGCGGCCGCCCGCCGCTCCCGCTCCCGTCTGCCAAGTCCGGCATATACCAGCGGCAACGCCACGTTTTCCGCGGCCGACATAAACGGCAGCAGATTAAAATTCTGAAAAACAAACCCGATGTAGCGGTTGCGGATTTTCGCCAGCTGCCGGGGCGTAAACTCCGCCACCTCCCGGCCGTTCATGTAGTACTGACCGCAGTCCGGCCGGTCGAGACAACCCAGAATATTCATCAGGGTGGACTTACCGCTGCCCGACTGGCCGACAATCGCCACGTACTCCCCGGCCTGGACGGTCAGTGATATGCCGTCTAGAGCCCGCACCACCCCTTCTCCCATCCGGTAATATTTGCCGATCCCGACTGTCTTGATCAGGTCCGCGCTCATAACCCGGGCGGTCCATGACCGGGAGACCGGGTCTCGGTTTTTTTTCGGGCGGCCACCACCACCTCTTCATCTTCCCTTAGGCCGCCCAAAACCTCGGCCCATTCGTCGTCGCTGATCCCGATCGTGATCTCCCGCTCTTCGGTTTGACTGCCATTTTTAACTTCAACGTACTGCCGGTTATTCTTTTCACGGATTGCCCTCAGCGGCACCAGCAAAGCACTGGTACGCTGGTCGGTTACTATACTGACATGGGCAGTCATCCCCGGCCGCAGTTCAGCGTCGGTGTGGTCCACCCTGATCACTGCGTTGTAGTAGTTTACGTTCTGCTGGGTTTTGACCCGGTAGGATATCAGTTCAACCGTTCCGGTGAAAGTCCGCCGGCCGAACGCGTCGATGGTGAAGGTCGCCCGCTGTCCCACCTTCAGACCGCCGACGTCCGATTCGTCGATCAGCGCGTTCACCTCCATGTTGGTCAAATCGGCAATGGTCATAATAGTCTGGAGGTTGGCTCCGCCGATGGTCTGGCCGGCCGGCATCGGCTGTCCGACCACAATTCCGCTAATCGGAGCAACAATATTGGTGTCGGCTATTTCCTTGGCTGTTATCTCGATGTCCTTCAGCGCCAGATCGTAATCAAGCTGGGCCTTTTCCAAATCCTGGCTGGCCACCGCCCCACTGGCAAAAAGCTGTTTCTGGCGTTCAAGAATCCGCAGGGCATTATCGGCCCGGTAGCGGGCCTGTTCGAGCTGGTTCCTGTACTTTAAGTCGTCCACCTTTGCCACCGGCTGACCCTTTTTCACCCGCTGGTTTTCGCCCACGTACACCGCCGTCAGTTGCCCGTTGACGCTCGACCCGACATCGACTGACACAACTGCCGACAGCGAGCCGGTGGCACTGACCACCGCAGCTATCGGCCCCCTTCTGACCGCCACCGTGTTCACTTCGCTGCCTTCGCCGGCCTTCTGCCGTTTCGACCACCAGTACCAGCCTCCGGCCGAACCCATCAGCACCAGGCCAAGCAACAA
The DNA here is from genome assembly GCA_026416215.1 of Negativicutes bacterium. Taxonomy (GTDB): domain Bacteria; phylum Bacillota; class Negativicutes; order SKW292; family SKW292; genus SKW292. Next base: position 3,803 of record JAOAFP010000033.1, read on the forward strand.
TACGACAATCGCAGCTTTTTTCCTTGACATCCTACCTGCCATCACTAGACCTTCTCCCCGGCATCGGCCAGCGTGGCCACCGGACAGCTGATGATTCCCCCCGAACGGTCACGGTAAACCACCCGTTCAATCCGGGCGTTTTTCAGCATCCGCCGGCACAGCAGGCAGGGTTCGCCGGAGGCGTAGGATGAATCGTGGCAATTTACCCCCACCACGTAAATCGTTGCCCCGGCCATCGCCGCCGGTGAGCCGTTGATTATGGCGTTTTGCTCGGCATGTACGCCCACGCACAGTTCGTACCTCTCTCCTTTGGCCACTCCCAGCTGGTCCCGCAGGCATCCGCCCTTGTCCAGGCAGTTGGGCTCGCCGCGGGGGGCACCATTGTAACCGGTGCTGACAATAATGTTATTGCTGACAATAACGGCACCATAACGGCGGCGGAGGCAGGTCGCCCGGGTGGCTACCACCTCGGCTATGTTGAGAAAATATTCATCCCAGTCCGGTCGTTTATCGGTCATTTTTCACCACTATTCATTTTTCGCCGCTATGCCCGCCGGTTTATTACCGACTGCAGACAGTACAGCGATCACCTGAAGTTTACCAGCCGTATTTATGCGGTCCCCATCCGCGGCGGCTCTGTTGCTGTTCGACCAGCAACAGGCTGTTGGCCGGCAGATCTTTATCGACAATCACCCCCGGCCCCACGCAGCTGCTGTGTCCAATCCTGACCCCCGGCAACAGTAACGCCCCCACCCCGGTCCGGCAGTAATCACCCAAATAGACCATTCCGCCATGGTCAGGAGGGGTAAACCGTTTGCCGTTTATGTTGAAGGTTGCCGTCTGATCGTCAAACCGCAACGAACCGGTCTGGGTACCGGCCCCGATGTCACAGTTCAGGCCGATAATACCATAAAACTGGCAGTTGTGGGCCAGGCTGCAACCGTCGTGGACAATGCCGGAAAACTCGGCGTTGTACCCCAGCTTTACCCCGTTGCCGATAATGCTGCCCGACCGGACCATCGCCCGGTCGGTGATTATTGCATTATCACCCACCGTCACCCCGGGCTCGATTATCGCTCCCCAGTCAATGGTCACGTTGTCGCCCATCACCAGATCACCCTTTACGATCACCCCCTCGCCAATCCGGCAGTTGACGCCGGCAATTATCTCCCCGGCCACCACAGCCGAATTAGCCACTTCCACCCGGCTGCCGGCCACCCTTGTCCGGCGATCGCTGTCGGCCGCCCGGTAGTTGGCCTCGGCCAGATGCCAGGGGAAATCAATGTCAATCAGCCAGTCGCTGTGTTCAACCAGCAGCTCCCGTCCGTCCTCCAGCCACATCTGAAGACTCTGCTCCAGCATTCTCTCCCTGGCCGGCATCCCTCCCACCGCCAGCTTGCGCATATAACCGGGGTTGTGGTCCAGATATGGCATAATATCTGAAGGCAGTGCGTACACCCCTCCTGCCACATGATCGGCGTAGTGCCGACGGGGATGACCCCACAGGCTGTCAGCTCTGCTTCCGTTGCCCGTCAGCCTCACCGCAACCAGGTCATCCACCCGGTGCCACTCGTCACTCTCTCTGACCAGAACCACCGGCTGCCGGCAGGCAGCAAACCGTTCGATTAGCCGGCAGATGTCGACGTCACCGGTAAAAATGTCCCCGTGAACCACCAGACACCATTCAGCCCGGCTATGGGCGAAGGCAGCCGACACCGCCGCTGCCGTACCCCTGGCCGCTACAGTGAGAAACTCGCAGTCGGAGCGGTGGCGCAGGACGTATTTTTCGGTCTGCAGATCGCCATCCGAGACCACCATGATTTGCTGACAGCCCAGCCTGCTCAACTGTTCAGCTGTTCTCGCCAGCAGCGGGCGGTTGGCCAAAGGCAGGCAAGCCTTGGGCTGCCACTCGCTGTACGGCCACAGTCGCCGGCCGCTGCCGCCGGTCAGAATTACTGCCTGCATACCCCTAACCTCCTACCTGAGAACCGAACGGCCGATCCGGGCATAGGTGTGCCGTTTGCCGCGGATAACAACCGAGACGGCGATTATGTTTTCCGGGGGAGCAATACCGGCAAAACCGGCGTCACCGACATGCATGATATCAGCACCAGCCATTTTAGACCACAGGGCGATCTGTTCAACCGTCGTCACTCCCGCCCCTTCCTGCGACGTGCCGGTGGCAGCCATGGCCAGTCCGCCGGCGGCGTGGATGGCATCGATCTGGCGCTTGGCCACATCCAGATCGATACCCGGAACTGTTCCCGGAGCGGGAATGAGAACAATGTCGGCACCAGCGGTCACAAAGTCTCTCACCGTGCGCGGATCGTAGACGTTGCCGCTGCCGGCACCGTGCATTTTCCCAGCCACCACCGCCGTCCGTTCGCCAAGCTTAGCCTTAGCCAGCTCGATACCCCGGCAAATAGCCCCTGCCGTCACCCCGGTGTTGGGATTGGCAGTAATCACAACATAATCAAACTGCCAAAAGTTCACCTTGTCCAGGTTGGCTGCGCTCAGCCGCCGGCCGTCAGGAAACGGCAGGTCGCCGGCCACCGGTTCGAGGTTCAGCCCAATCAGCCGCCCACAGTACTGGCGCAGCCGGGCGATGTAGCCAGGGTCATCGAGATTGGCAGCAAATTTTTCCTGCAGCTCACCGACAAAATCCGCCGCCCGGCCATCGTACGGATCATCATTGACCAGTTCATCCCAGCCGGCTATAAATGGCCGCTGACAGTCAAAGCAATTCAGGGTAATCATGTCGGCACCGAAAGCCGCAGCCAGCTCAACATTGGAGCCGGAGTAAATAAGCGGCGGTCCGGCGACCACCGTCTCAACCATCAGCGTCCTGCCTTCCGAGTGCCTGACAGTGGCCAGCAGCCTATCCCTCGTCATAGTCCGGATATCACCGGACAGCAATTCAAAAATCCTTTTCATGCTTCCTTCCTCCCGCAACGTAATTATCCTTTGCCAACTGGCTGCAACGCGCCATATGCGTGCCGCAGCACCGGCGGTGTGGTATAATGGCGTGGGGCCGGCCCCGGGCCGGTAATACCCGGCATAAAAACGACCAACGAGGTGCAGCAATGGAGAAATTTGCCACCGGCATGGTTTATTTCGAGCAAATCAGGCGGATTTTGGACAGGGTGATCGAGAGTCAGCGCCAGGTAATGGATGATGTGGCCGGCCTGTGGGCCAGGGCCATCGCCGATGGCCGGGTGATCTTTGTCTTCGGGTGTACCCACGCCGGGATCATCAGCGAGGAGCTATTCTACCGGGCCGGAGGGCTGGTTCCGGTCAACCCGGTTTTCCATCCGGCCATGGTTTCCAGCGTCCGGCCGGTTACCCTGACCAGCCGTTGCGAGCGGCTGACCGGGCTGGGGCAGGAGCTGGCAGCCGAAACCCCGTTTGTCGCCGGGGATATTCTGCTTATTCACTCGGTGTCCGGCCGTAACCCCGCCCCAATCGACCTAGCCATTGCTGCCGGCCAGCGGGGAGTTGTCACTGTCGCCCTGACCAACCGGGCCTACTCGGATTCGCAGCCGTCCCGTCATCCCAGCGGGCGGCGGCTTTGGGAGGTGTGCGACTATTGCCTCGACAACTGCGGTGACTTTGCCGACGCGGCTGTATCGCTGCCCGGGCTGGACCAGAAAGTTTCCCCCACCTCGACGGTGATCGGTGCGGCCATTGTCAACGCCATCGTGGCCGAAACCTGTGCCAAGCTTCAGGCTCTCGGCGTGAAGCCGCCGGTATTTCGCAGTGCCAACGCCGAAGGCGGCGATGCCATCAACCGCGAGCTGATGGACAGGTACCGCAGCCGGCTGACGTATATTTGACAACTGCTGGCAACTACCCACCCGGACACACCGGATACAAATTGTTCAGCCCTGACGATTGTGGCGGTCGTCCGGAGCACTCCCGGAACCCTGCAAAAAGCGAAGCGGCGTTGACGCCGCTTTTATTTTTGCCGGCAGCCTGACGGTAACGCAGTCACCGTCCACCTGGACTGGTATTTCGCCGCTGCCCTCAACCACCGCCTGGTCAGCCCGGATGATCTTCACATCCGGCAGCTGTCCCCAGCCCCGGCCCACCAGCAGTTCCCAGGCGTAACGAAGATAGGCCAGTCGTCCCCCGCCGGCCAGCAGGCAAATCTCCAGCCCCGGCCGCCGGCAGTCGGCAGCCGGGGCTGGGACGTACCGCCCGGCGTAGTGGCGGCCGTTCATAATTACCACCCATTCAGCCCGGTGCCGGCCAGTTTCCGTAGTCACCAGCCAGTTACGGTGCCGGTTATGCCACCAGCTGTACACTGCCTGCCGGACAAAAGCCAGTCCGCCCAGCCGGGCCTTTGTCCCAGGATCAACCAGACTCACCACCACTCCATCCCAGCCAATACCAGCCGTGACGGCAAACCACCGCTGGTTGACCGCCGCCGGAAACAGTTCAGTCAGCCGACCACGGCTGATGCTATCGCAAAACTCCCCGGCACCGGCGGTCAGCCCCAGTTCCCTGGCCAGCAGGTTAACCGTCCCGACCGGATAAACGGCCACCACCGGACGTGTCTCCGGACGGCAGTTCATCAGCCCGTTTACCGCCTCGTTTACCGTACCGTCACCGCCACAGATCACCAGCAGCTCATCTCCGGCAAATTCTGTCCGGGACAGGTAATGGCACAAATGACCGGGACATCCGGTAGCCATCGCTGTTACCGCCCAGCCCCGCCGCCGGGCTTCGGCGGCCAGCTGCCAGACCCGGTCAATGCTGCCGGATCCCGCCGCCGGGTTATAGATTACCCTTATTGTTTTTCGTTCGTACCACACGACCGCCTATCCGCTGATCAGTGTCCCCAGGGCAATCGAGACTATCTTCGACTCGAAACTGTCAGCCCGCGACGTCAGCACCACCGGTTTCCTGGCTCCCATAATCAGTCCGGCCAGCCGGCCGCCGCCGATGTAAACGAACGCCTTGCCGAGAATGTTGCCGGCCTCGATATCGGGAACCAGCAGTATGTCGGCCGCCCCTGCCACCGGACTGGTAATCCCCTTGTGTCTGGCCGCCTCACTGCTCAGCGCATTGTCCAGGGCCAGCGGACCGTCAATTGTCGCACCGCGGATTTGCCGTCGTTCGCCCATTTTGGCCAGCATTGCCGCGTCCACGGTGGCCGGCATATCAGGATTGACTGTTTCCACCGCTGCCAAACAGGCCACCCTGGGCTTGTCCACCCCCAATTTACTGGCCATTTCCACAGCGTTGGTCACTATATCAACCTTTTGTTTCAGATCGGGCGCGATGTTCATTCCCCCGTCGGTGACAATCAGCAACCGGGGATTTTCCCCCCGCCATTCAAACACCGAGCAATGACTCAGCACCCGTCCGGTCCTGAGTCCGATTTCCTTGTCCAGCACCGCCCGCAGCAGGTCAGCGGTGTTAATCATGCCCTTCATCACCAGATCCGCCTGACCGCCCGACACCAGCCTGACCGCCCGGCGGGCAGCTTCCGCATCGCTACTTTCCTCGATTATGGTCAGCCCGTCCAGTGACAGACCAACTTTAGCTGCCTCAGCCGCAATTCTGCCGCCGTCACCCACCAGAATAAAGTCAGCCAGACCCTGCTCGGCCGCTCCCCTGACCGCCTGCAGCACAGCATCATCCTGAGCTGCTGCCACCGCCACTTTCCGCCTTATGCCCTGTTGCACCGTTGCCAGCAGCTGGGAAAAATCCTTGATCATCTCTTCGTTCCTCCGCTTTATCAGCTAGATTCGCCATCAGTTCACGGAGTATCCCGTCATCGGCCGTTGCAGTAGTGGATACTCCGGTTATTCCGTTAAGACCGAACGGCATGGCCCTGGCCAGCAACTGCAGCTGCCGCTGCCGGGCAGCGGCAGACAGCTTGTCGATTTTTGTTGCCACCAGCAGTAGCCCTGCCGGCTGAGCAGCCAGCCAGCGGTGAACATCAACATCGCTGACCATCGGCTGATGCCTGCTGTCCACCAGCTGCACCACCAGTCGCAGCTGCCGGCCCGACCTCAAATAGGATCCGGTAAACTCCTGCCAGTTGCGGCGCTGGCTGCGGGCCGCCCGGGCATAGCCGTACCCGGGCAGATCAACCAGGTAAAGCTCCCGGTCACCAGTTTGGCTTCCTTTATCCGGACAATCCTCTCTGACGGTGATCCGGTAAAAATTTATGGTCCGGGTTTTGCCCGGGGATTGACTGACCCGAGCCAGACTGCGCCGCCGGCAGAGAAAGTTAATCAGCGACGACTTACCGACGTTTGACCGGCCGACCAGTGCCACCTGTGGCAGCCCGTCGCGGGGGTGCTGGTGGTCGTGGACAGCACTAACCGCCAGCTCAGCCCTGATTACGCGCCAGCCCATCTGTCTCAGATCTGAGCACCGCTGCCAGCACCTCGTCCATTGTACTGACCGTGATAAACGTCATCTCACTGCGCACCTCTTCCGGCAACTCGCGCAGATCATCGCCGTTGTCGGCCGGCAGGACAACACGGTGTATTCCCCGCCGCCGGGCAGCCAGAACCTTTTCCTTGATTCCGCCTACCGCCGTCACCCGGCCGCGCAGGGTAATTTCACCGGTCATGGCAGTGTCACCCCGCACTTTACGTCCGGTAAGAGCCGATAAAATGGCTGTGGCCATGGTTATCCCGGCCGACGGCCCATCCTTGGGTATGGCTCCCTCGGGAATGTGAACGTGAACGTCCAGTTTTTCGTGAAAATCAGCGCCGATTCCCCACTGACCGGCCCGCGACCGTATGTAGGCAAACCCGGCCCGGGCCGACTCCTGCATTACCTCGCCCAATTGCCCGGTCAGGTTAAGGTTCCCCTTGCCTTCCATCGTCACCACTTCCACCGGCAGCACGTCGCCGCCAAACTCGGTCCAGGCCAGCCCAATCGCCACCCCGCGCATGTCCTCAAAGTTGTCCTGCTGTCGGCGGTATTTCGCCACCCCCAGCATATCGGTCAGCTGCCTGTGGCTGATTGTGATCCGGGCCCGCCGCTTCTGCACAATCAGCCGGGCCACCTTTCGGCAGAGGGCAGCCACATTTCTCTCCAGCTCCCTTACTCCGGCCTCACGGGTGTACTGACGGATAATCTGCTCAACCACCCCGGACCTGAAAGCAATCTGGCTGCGTTTTATCCCGTGTTCGTCAGTTTGTTTGGGAATCAGGTATCTTTTGGCAATCTGCAGCTTTTCCTCCTCGGTGTAGCCGGGAATCTGGATTACCTCCATGCGGTCAAGCAATGCCCTCGGAATGGTGTGGGTGGAATTGGCGGTCAGGATCCACATGACCCGCGACAAATCGTACGGCAACTCAAGGTAGTGATCGGTGAAAGTGTTGTTCTGTTCACGGTCGAGCACCTCGAGCAACGCCGCCGACGGGTCGCCGCGGTAGTCTGAACTAAGCTTGTCGATCTCATCAAGCAGAAACAACGGGTTAACCACCCCGGCCGTGCGCATGCCCTGGATGATCCGTCCCGGCAGGGCACCGATATAGGTGCGCCGGTGACCGCGAATTTCCGCCTCATCCCGCACCCCGCCCAGCGACATCCTGACAAATTTACGTTGCAGAGCCCGGGCTATCGACTTGGCCAGCGAGGTCTTACCCACTCCCGGCGGCCCGACTAGGCAGATGATCGATCCCCTGCCACCCGGATTGAGTTGCCGGACGGCCAGATATTCCAGAATCCGTTCCTTGACTTTTTCCAGGCCGTAATGGTCCTCATCGAGAATCCGCCCGGCGTGGTCGACATCAAGCCGTTCATCGCAATATCGCGACCATGGCAGGTCCAGCAAGCATTCTATGTATGTCCGCACCACCCCGCTCTCAGCCGACATCATGTGCATTTTTGACAGACGGTTCAGCTCTTTTTCGATTTTGGCCCGGACCGCGGCCGGAAACTCCTGTTCCTCGAGGCGGGCGCGATACTCGTTTATCTCCTGTTTTTCATCCCCCTCACCCAGTTCCTTGTGGATGGCCTTGATTTTTTCGCGCAGGTAATAGTCCTTCTGGTTTTTTTCCAGCTGTTTGCGGACCTGGAGGGAAATTTTCGTCTCCAGCTCCATTATCTCCAGTTCCTGAGAGAGGATTTCGCAGAGCCGCTCAAGCCGTTCCCTTATGTCAAACGCTTCGAGCAGGGTCATCTTGTCCTCAATTTTCAGTGCCAGGTGGCTGGCTATGATGTCAGCCAGCCTTCCCGGATCGTCGACCGAAATCGCCGCCACCATCGTTTCCTGGGAAATTTTTTTCCCCAGTTTGACCCACTGCTCGAACTGATACACCGCCGTCCGGACGTAAGCCTCGATGTACGGATGATCGATTTTCTGGCTTTCATCGGTAATGACGGTCGTCCTGGCCTCCAGCCATGGCTTGCCGGAGACGAACCCAGTGACCCGGCCGCGGTGCAGTCCCTCCACCAGCACCCGGACCACACCACCGGGCAGTTTAAGAACCTGCTTGATTTCGGCTACCGTTCCAACCTCATACAGATCCCCCGGCCCGGGATTTTCCTCGAGAACATCATGTTGGGTCAGCAGCAGTACCCGCCGGTCGCGCACCAGTGATTCCTCAAGGGCCTTCATCGAAATATCCCTGCCTATGTCCAGGTGGGTGATCATATATGGGAAAACTGCCACCCCCCGCAGGGGCAGCACGGGCAGACACTCGGAAGTTTCAGCAAAATTTACGTCGTTCATTTACCCTTTCACCTGTTGGCTGCCGGTCGCACCGGCAGAATGCTCCAGCCCGTCATCATCCTGACCGTCCGGTCCGGACGGCCAGCGCCGACACTCGGCCAGTTCGCGGCGGGCGTCTTCCAGCAGCCGCCTGTTGTCTTTCAGCATTTTTTCCTGCCGTTCGAGCAACCGGTTGAGCAGTTTGGCAGTGGTAGACAGTTCATCGTTTCCGTCCATTTCCAGCCGCCCTGACAGGTCGTGACCTTTGATCATCCCGTCGATAAACTCATCTAGTTTTCTCAGCCGGCGAAAAATCGTCCGCCTCATATACAGATTGATCAGCCAGACGAAGATTGCTGCGGCGCCCAGCAGAACCAGCATGAATTTCAGGGTGTTTTCCACCGCCCCGTAAACCTTGGGCTGAACCAGTTTCAGCACCAGCGGCGGGCCGTTTGCCGGGTTTATGACCAGAAATCCGTTTATATCGTCATAGTCGCCGCTGTAATAGCAAACGGTGTCCGTACGGCTGCGGAACACAGCCCTTAGTTCCGGTTTGAGAGCATCGTATTCTACTTCCCCGACTGCAGCCTCAACCCGGGCCATCTCCCGGCTGCGTTCGATAAACTGGCGATCAACCGCTTCGGCCATCACCACCCAGCCGTTGCTGTCACTGTTATTACCCGGTCTGGTCACAGGCGCTGCCGCCGCCAGCCACAGCCGGCCATCCACCTCAATGCAGACCGTCCGGGCGGCATCGGCCGGCAACAGCCGGCGGTTGAACAGTTCAGCAAATCCACCCCTCACCTCCTGCCGGTACGGCTGGTAGTCGCCATTCACCCCCAAGGCCGCCAGTTCACCGGACCGGTTGTAAACCGCGACCAGATCAACGGCACTTATGTCCACCCCCGATGTGGTCAGGTACTGATCAGGGAAACGGGGGTTAGTCCCGGCCAGGAAGTAATAAAGCTCATCCCAGTTGGCATAGTCCACTGCCTTTCTGCCCAGCATGTAAACATTCTGCTCAATCACCGCCTTCAGCCGTTCGCCACGTTCATCGGCCACCTGCTGTTCGATATCCATGTACGACCTCAGCCAGATAAAGTTGCCGCAGATGACGATGGCCACGGCGAACAGCAGAAGTCCGGTCGTCTGGATTATGGCAATTTTACCGGTCAGTTTCATGGCGGCCGGCCTCAAATCAATTCGGCCAACAGCCGCCGGACTGCCGCCGGCCGCTCGTCCGGGGGCAGTTTTTCGAATATAAGATCGATTGCTGTGTTGATAAACCGGCGTTCCCGTTCACTAATTATCCCCTGGCGCCGCCAGGCCAGGGTCAAATCACGCAACCCTTCGCGCGGCATTTCTGCCACATCGTCAGCCCGTACCTGCTCCGGCAGCGGCTGGCGTTCAGACAGCCGGACGATGCGGACAAAACCGTTGACGCCGCGCCGCGACTCCACCTTGAATCCCCGTTCAACGGTAAACCGGGTGTTTAGCACGTAGCTGACCTGCGACGGCGCACACAGAATCCGCCCGGCCAGTT
>JAOAFP010000034.1 GCA_026416215.1 Negativicutes bacterium
ATACGCCGTCAAAAAAGGCAATCTTCTCGCCCGGGGCAAGGGTAACGATGGCCTTTTTGTAGTCCGGCCGCTTGCCCTGATGCCGCCCCATTCGCTTCGGTTTGCCTTCCATGCGCAAAGTGTTGACTTTCAGGACCTTCACTTTGAAGATCTTCTCCACCGCCTGCCGGATCAGTATTTTATTTGCTTTCATCTCCACGGCAAACACATATTTGTTGTCGGCCATCAGTGCAGTGGATCGCTCGGTTATCAGCGGCCTAATCAGTACATCGCGAAGCTCCATCAGCCCAGCACCTCCTCGATCTTTTCCACCGCATCCCTGGTTATGAAAACGTAGTCGTGATGAAGCAGGTCAATAACGCTCAGCCCGCCGGCATTCACCGACTTTACCCCGGGAATGTTACGGGAGGATTTTTCCACCACTTCATCAGCAACTGCCGTCACCAGCAAGCTTTTGCTCCCGGCCACGCCGAACCCGGTCAGCATTTTCACCACATCCCGGGTTTTAGGAGCGACAAAGCTCAGACTCTCCATGATTCGCAGCCCACCAGTCCGTACTTTGGCCGTCAGGGCCGATTTGATCGCCAGCCGCCGGGCCTTGCGGGGCATGGCCAGTTCATAGCTGCGGGGGCGGGGTCCAAACACCGTGCCGCCGCCAACCCACAGCGGGGAACGAATCGAACCCACCCTCGCCCGGCCGGTGCCTTTCTGCCGCCACGGCTTCCGCCCGCCACCGCGCACCTGGGCCCGGGTTTTGGTGGCATGGGTTCCCAGCCGCTGATTGGCCAGCTGGCGCTTGACCGCCAGATGAACAACCGCCTGATTGACCTCAACGTCAAATATCCGATCGCTTAATTCAATCTCACCGGTCTGACTGCCATTCATATCATATACCGGAACTTTTGGCATCACCGCATTCCTCCTTTTTATCGGCCGGGTTTGGCCGTCGCCCGGACTAGGACCAGCCCGCCGCGCGGCCCCGGCACTGCCCCTTTGACCAGCAACAGATTGCGGTCGACATCCACCCGCACAACGCTGAGCCGCTGAACGGTGACCCGGTGACCGCCCATCCGCCCGGGCAATTTTTTTCCCTTGAACACCTTGCCGCCGCCGCCGCTCATACGCGGACCAATCGTCCCCGGCTCGCGGTGTGACTTTGAGCCGTGTTTCATCGGTCCCCGGCGGAAGTTGTGCCTTTTGATCCCGCCGGCAAACCCTTTGCCGCGGGCCGTGGCCGTAACGTCCACCAGATCGCCGTCGCTGAATACGTCAACCTTCAGTTCCTGTCCGACCCTGAATTCTGTGCTGCCGTCGTGGCGAAACTCACGGATATAGCGGACCGGCTTGAGTCCAGCCCTGGCAAACTGGCCCCGGTAAGGTTTGTTAACCTTACGGTCCCTGATTTCTCCCCATCCCAGCCGCACGGCCACATAACCATCATTCTCAGCTGTCCGGCAGCCGACCACGACATTGGGGCCGGCTTCAACCACGGTCACCGGGACCAGCCGGCCGTCGCCGGTAAAAATTTGCGTCATTCCCAGCTTTCTTCCTATGATTCCTTTCATTGCCAGTGCCTCCTATAACTTGATGTCTATTTCCACGCCACTTGGCAAATCCAGCTTCATCAGGGCGTCAACCGTCTTCTGGGTTGGTTCGAGAATGTCTATAAGCCGCTTGTGAGTCCTCATTTCAAACTGTTCCCGCGAATCCTTATTGACATGGGGGGAGCGCAGAATAGTGAAAACGTTGCGTTCGGTTGGCAGCGGAACCGGACCTGCCACCAGTGCTCCGTTACGTTTGGCGGTGTCGACGATTTTGGCCGCACTCTGATCGAGAATTTTATGATCATACGCCTTCAGGCGGATCCGTATTTTTTGCGTTTTTTTGGTTCTTGCCATAATTTTTGCCTCCTCAATTGCCCCGTCTCGGGATGGCTTTGGCTCCGGGAGACAAAGCCGCCGGGCCTGTCCCCCCGGTCACCGCGCCTTACTGTCTCCCTGTTCATGATCCGTCCGGGTATTTACTCGATCACCGCCGACACGGCCCCGGCTCCCACCGTCCGGCCGCCTTCGCGGATCGCAAACCGCAACCCCTCTTCTATGGCAATCGGAGTGATCAGTTCGATGGACATCTCCACGTGGTCACCAGGCATGCACATTTCCACCCCTTCCGGCAGCTTGGCCACCCCGGTGACGTCGGTGGTGCGGAAGTAAAATTGCGGCCGGTATCCGTTGAAAAACGGGGTGTGACGCCCGCCCTCCTCCTTGGTGAGGACGTATACCTGAGCCTTAAATTTGGTGTGGGGTTTGATCGTGCCCGGTTTGGCCAGTACCTGCCCCCGCTCGACTTCCTTGCGGTCAACCCCCCGCAACAGGCAGCCGATGTTGTCCCCTGCCACCGCCTCATCCAGCAGCTTCCTGAACATTTCTACCCCGGTTACCACCGTGGTGCGGGGCTTTTCCTCAAAACCGACGATCTCCACCTGATCACCAACCTTGACGGTCCCGCGCTCCACCCGGCCGGTGGTGACTGTGCCGCGACCGGTGATCGTAAATACGTCCTCGATCGGCATGAGGAACGGCTTGTCTTTGTCCCGCTCCGGGGTGGGAATGTAGCTGTCCACCGCCTCCATGAGCTTGCAGATCGGTCCGCAGGCCGGACATTCCGGCTTGCCGCAGCCACACTCCAGGGCCTTTAAGGCCGAGCCGGCCACAAACGGTATGTCGTCGCCGGGGAATTCGTAGCTGGACAGGAGTTCACGCACCTCCATCTCAACCAGTTCCATGAGCTCGGCGTCGTCAACCATGTCGGCCTTGTTGAGAAAGACTACCATGGCCGGCACGCCGACCTGGCGGGCCAGCAGTATGTGCTCCCGGGTCTGGGGCATCGGTCCGTCAGCGGCGCTTACCACCAGAATCGCACCGTCCATCTGGGCGGCACCGGTGATCATGTTCTTGACGTAGTCGGCGTGCCCCGGACAGTCGACGTGGGCATAGTGGCGGTTGGCCGTTTCATATTCGACGTGCGCGGTGTTGATGGTTATGCCGCGCTCTTTTTCCTCGGGTGCCTTGTCAATCTGATCGTAGGCCATGTACTGGGCCCCGCCGGTCTTCGACAGGCAGAGGGTGATCGCCGCCGTCAGCGTGGTCTTGCCGTGGTCTACGTGACCGATGGTCCCAATGTTGACGTGTGGCTTGGTCCGCTCAAATTTCTTCTTTGCCATTTCTTCAAACTACCCCCTGAAACATAGAATTTATGCCGGTAATGTCACCATTTAAAAATAAGTCCCCGGGGGACTCTCACACGATGGTGGCGGCGCAGGGATTCGAACCCCGGACTCAGCGGGTATGAACCGCTTGCTCTAGCCAACTGAGCTACGCCGCCAGTATATGTGGAGCTGATGGCCGGGATTGAACCGGCGACCTTATCCTTACCAAGGATACGCTCTGCCGACTGAGCTACATCAGCACAAGGATTCTTTGGTTGCGGGGGCAGGACTTGAACCTGCGACCTTCGGGTTATGAGCCCGACGAGCTACCGACTGCTCCACCCCGCGATATTATTCAGTTCGCCGCTGCCATCCTCCCGATATTGGTGGTGGGGGCTGGATTCGAACCAGCGAAGGCAGCGCCGGCAGATTTACAGTCTGCTCCCTTTAACCACTCGGGAACCCCACCACACGCCCATGGAGCTGGCGAGAGGAATCGAACCCCCAACCTACTGATTACAAATCAGTTGCTCTGCCGGATTGAGCTACGCCAGCGCTCCCGCAACGACGACTGCTATTATAGCCATTAAACTTTTCACTGTCAACTGAAGGGGGCGAAAATTGACCGTACGCCACCGGCCGCCGGCCGGCCGGATCAGCCGAAATGGGAAAAATAAAACCAGGCCACAATGGCCAGAGCTATCCGGTAGTAAGCAAACGAAGCCAGTGTCTGGCGGCCGAGAAACCGCATAAACCAGACAATCGACAGGTAGGCCACGGCAAATGCCACCAAAAATCCCAGCGCAATCTGGATTATATCGTTTACAGTCAGTATCTCCCACGACTTTAACAGGTCGTAAAAACAGGCAATGAACATTACCGGCACAGCGATGATGAAGGAGAACTCCGCCGCCACCCGCCGTTCCAGCCCCATGAACAGCCCCCCGGCAATAGTCGAGCCGCTGCGGGAAAAACCAGGCCACAGCGACATAATCTGAAACAGACCGATAAAAAACGCCCGCCCTACGCTTATGCCCTCGAGATCGGTTATCTGAGGCCGACGGTTGAGTTTTTCCGCCAGCAGCATGATCAGTCCCCCGATCACCAACCCGAACAGCACCGTCGGCCAACCGAACAGGTAGTGCTTGATCGCCCGGTGGGCCAGAAAACCGACAGCCATGACCGGCAGGATGGCGGCGGCCACGTGCCAGATCGACATACCCACCCGTCCCCGCAGCGAATCTCCGGTCAGCATCCGGGCAAACCGTGCCCGGTACAAAATCAGCACCGCCACCATTGAGCCCAGCTGAATGAACACCTCAAACACCGTAGCCGCCTCGCCCTGAAAACCGAGCAGCGAGCCCGCAAGAATCATGTGCCCGGTCGAGGAAACCGGCAGAAATTCGGTTAATCCCTGAACGACAGCCACCACCACCGCCACCGCTATATCATGCATCGTCCCTCTCCCATCCCGCCAGCGGGTTGTCCGCCGGGCGATAATTCAGCCACTGCCAGAAGAGCGGCAACAACCCCCTGATCCTGCCCAGATTCCTGATTGTCTTAAAAATGCCGCCAGTGGCCATGATCCCGGCAAAAAAGTCATCCAGAACCTGGTCGTCGCTGCTTTGGATAAACTCAATCAGCCGTCGCTCAAAGTGGGTTTTGAAAGCCAGGAATTCGCCCAGCCGGCGGGGATAGTCGAGGGCATCGCCACTGCTCACGGCCTGAGCGGCCATCGCCCCAGATGAGGCAGCCAGGTCAATCCCTTCCCCGCTCAACGGCGAAGTTATGCCGGCCGCATCCCCGGCCAGCAACACGTTGTCCCAGACCAGCCTTTCCAGTCTGGCCGCCGGCAGAAAACCGCCGCCGGATCGCAAAACCCTGACCGGCCCGATATTTTCCCCGGCCAGAAACTGCTGCAGTAATTGCTTCAGCGGCAAGGTTCTTCCCGACGGACCGACCGGGAATCCTGCCCCCGCCAGTGCCCGTCCGGCCTCCCGCGGAAACAGCCAGAAATAGCCGGTGCGGAACGGTCTGTCCGCTCCCGGCAGGTAGCGGATATAAATCGAGCGCTGCCAGGCCGAAAAATCACCCTCAATTTCGCACTGCCAGGCCACGGAAAACGCCCGGCGGTAGAGTCCGGCAAACCCCAGCAAACCGCTGCTGACGCTGGGGGCGCCGCTGGCATCAATCACCCAGTCGCAGCGACGGCAGAGTTCGGCCAGTCCCGGCCGGTCCACCGGCCGGTGTTCATAAATCACCGCCCCCAGTTGCCGGGCCCGTCCGGCCAGCCACCTCTGCCAGGCCCGGCGGTCGATCATCCACAGCCGGCCGTACTTAGCGACCGGTCTCACGTGCCGGTTGATAACCTTGACTACCATTTGTCCGACCGGGAACAGCAATCCTTCCGCCGGCCGGGGCATAATCCCGTAAAAATCCAGAATACACTCGCCACAGACGATATTGTCGCCAATAGCCCCCCGTTCCCAGAGCTCGACGCTGATTCCCCGCCGCCGCAGCTCAATGGCGGCAAACAGCCCGGCCGGGCCGCCGCCTACTACCGCAACCTTCATCGCCACCCACAGGCTCCTCCCCTAGCCATCTGGCTGTCCCGGTTCAGCCCCCGGCCGCCCGGGCCTGCTCGCACAACCAGACGAACAGCCGCTGTGACAGGATGTGGTGTTCGGCCATCCGTTCCGGATGCCACTGCACTGCCAGCAGCAACCGCTGTTCATCCTCCACTGCCTCCACCAGGCCGTCGGCGCTCCAGGCCACCGGACGCAACCCAGCGGCCAGCCGGTCAACCGCCTGGTGGTGAAAACTGTTGACCACCTGCCGTTCTTCCCCGCTCAGCCGGAACAGCACCGACCCGGCGGCAATTTGCAGATCGTGTGTGCCGACGTGGCCCTTGGCCCGCTGCCGGTGCTGCACAAAATATCTTGCGTCCGAAGCGATGTCCTGGTGGATATCGCCTCCCAGCGCCACGTTCAGCACCTGCATCCCCCGGCAGATGCCCAGCACCGGTTTGCCCCGGGCCACCATTGCCCGGACCAGGGCAATTTCCAGCCGGTCCCGCTCCGGGCACACCTCGCCCAGCTGCCAGTGCGGCTGTTGCCCGTACCAGCAGGGCATAAGATCACCGCCGCCGGAAAGCAGCAGGCCGTGACAAAGCTCCGCCGCCTGTTCCGCCCCGCATTCACCGACCGGCGGCAAAACCAGCGGCAATCCTCCCGCAGCCGTCACCGCCCGGTAATAGCCGCAGTTAAGGTATATCCTTTCCGGCCGCGGCCACAGCTGGTCAGGATCACTGGTAACAGCCGGGCTGATCAGTATCAGGGGTCGATCATTGCTCATAAACATCTCCCGGGTAATACACCCTGGCCAAATACAACCCGCAAGCCGGAGCGGTGGGGCCGGCGGCTGCCCGCCGCCGGCCGGCCAATATTTCGCCGACTTGCTGCGGCAGCAATTTCCCCTGTCCAATCGCCAGCAGGGTGCCGACCAGGTTTCGCACCATGCGGTACAGGAACCCGTCACCGGTCACCGACAGCCGCCATACCTGTTGACCAAAAAGCACCTCGCGTTCCAGCGTCAGGCTGTGGATGGTCCTTACGGTGGTCCGCCGGGGGCTGCCGCTGGCCTGAAAAGCGGCAAAATTGTGCCGGCCGGTCAGGAACGGTAGAGCTGACCTCACTGCCATTTCGTCGATCTCGCCGGGCACCGTTGCCACATAGCGGGCCAGAAACGGCCAGACCACTTTGCCACAGACAAACCGGTAACAGTATTTTTTTCCCACCGCCCAGTGGCGGGGGTGAAATCCCGCCTCGGTCACCCCGGCAGCCAGACAGCGGATGTCGGGCGGCAAAACATGGTTAAGTGCCGCCGGCAACCGGCCTGCGGCAATTTTTTCCCCGGCCTGCCAGCTGATGACCTGGCCGCTGGCATGAACCCCGCTGTCCGTCCTGCCGGCCGCCAGCACCGGTATTGTCCGGCCGTAGAGGGCTGCCAGTCCTTCCTCCACTTTTTGCTGGACGGTCACACCGTTTGCCTGCCGCTGCCAGCCGCAATACCCGGTGCCGTCGTACGCCAGCACTGCCCGGTACCTGATCACACGCCCCCCCCCTGGTGATATCTCATCCACAAAGACATAACCAGCAATATCGCCAGACCGGCAATTACCACCCAGTCGCCGGCACGCATTTTCAGCTGCCGCATCCGCGTCCGCCCCTCACCGCCGCGGTAGCAGCGGGCCTCCATGGCCGTGGCCAGTTCGTCGGCCCGGCGAAAGGCGCTGACAAACAACGGCACCAGCAGCGGCAACATGTTTCTTGCCCGCCTCACAATATTGCCGTGGCCAAAATCCGCCCCCCGCGACGCCTGAGCCTTCATTATCCGGTCGGTTTCCCCGATCAGGGTAGGTATGAACCGCAGGGCAATCGACATCATCATCGCCAGCCCGTGGGCCGGCCCCCCCCGCCGCCGCCCCGGCGATAGCAGCCGTTCGAGGGCGTCGGTTAGGGCGATGGGAGATGTGGTGTAGGTCAGGAGCGACGAGCCGACAATCAGGTAGATCAGGCGCACCGCCAGGGTTAAACCCTGAATCAGTCCCTCGCGGCTGACCGACACGAACTTCCAGTGCCAGATCACCTCCCCCGGCAGCATCAGGGCGTTCATCGCCACCGTGAACAACAGCAGAAATGAAAGTGGCCTCACCGCCCGCGCCAGCAGCCGCAGCGGCAGCCCGGCAGCAACGTAGGACAGCACCAGGCCGGCTCCGGTCCCGGCGTACCCCGGCCAGTGGGCCAGGGTGAAAACCATCGCCACAAAAAGTGTCAGACCAATGATTTTGGCCCGCGGATCCAGACGGTGGACAATCGATTGCCCGGGGAAATACTGCCCGATGGTTATGTCATTCAGCATCGGTCCGTCCACAGATACTGACAACCGCCCTGGCCAAACTCCCGGTGGTCATCACTTCCGTCGGCAACGGCCAGCCCCGCCGGCGCAGTTCCGCCGCTATCCTTACCACCCCGGGCGGACGCAGCCCCCACTCCGGCAGCCGATCAGCCTGTTCAACCAGCACCTGACGAGTACTTCCGTCACTTACCACCCGGCCGTCCTTCATCACCATCACCCGCTCAGCCAGGGCCGCCACCTCCTCCATGTTGTGGGTCACCAGCACCACGGTCAGACGATGCCTCCTGTGCAGCCGGTATATCTTGCCCAGTATCTCCCGGCGTCCGGCCGGGTCCAGCCCGGCTGACGGTTCGTCCAGCACCAGATACTGGGGGCGCATCGCCAGCACCCCGGCCAGCGCCACCCGGCGCATTTGCCCGCCGCTAAGGGAAAACGGGGATCGCCTGGCCACTTCCCCAAAATCAAGTCCAACCACCCGCATGGCATCCCTGACCCGCTGCTCAACCTCCCCGGCCGGCAGGCCGTGGTTTATGGGGCCGAACGCAATGTCCTCGTACACCGTCTCGGCAAACAGCTGGTGCTCCGGATACTGAAAAACCACGCCGACCTTGCGGCGGAGAAGTTTGTCGATTGCCCGGTTCTGGTGAAGAGCCACCCCGTCGACGGTAACCCGCCCGCGCTGCGGTCTGAGCAGTCCGTTAAAGTGTTGAATCAGCGAGGATTTACCAGATCCGGTGCGGCCGATCACCGCCAAAAACTCGCCGTCCCCCACCGTCAGGCTTATCCCCCGCAGAGCCTCCCGGCGGAACGGCGTGCGCGGCATATAGGTATAGCTTACGTCGATCAGCTCAATCGGCATAATTCACCGACCAGTTCTTTTTCGGTCAACACCCCCGCCGGCAGGGTCAGCCCCTGTTGCCGCAGACGAAAGGCCAGCTCGGCCGGCAGCGGCACTGCCAGACCCAATTCCCGCATCCGCAAAACGTCGGCAAACACTCTGTCCGGACAATCGTCCACCGCCACCCGGCCGCCATCCATCACAACCACCCGCTGGGCCAGCGCCGCCTCGGCCATAAAGTGGGTTACCATAACTATGGTCATTCGCTCTTGTCGGTGGAGGCGGGCCAGCAAGCCCATAACCTCCTCCCGTCCCTGCGGATCGAGCATTGAGGTGGCCTCGTCCAGCACCAGCACCTGTGGCCGCATGGCCAGCACCCCGGCGATTGCCAGCCGTTGCTTTTGCCCACCCGACAGCAAATGGGGAGCATGGTGACGATATTCGCCCAACCCGGTCACCGTCAGGGCCTCATCTACCCTGCGCCTGATCTCGTCCGGCGCCAGCCCCAGGTTTTCCGGCCCAAACGCCACGTCTTCCTCGACCACGGCCGCCACCGACTGGTTGTCAGGATTCTGAAACACCATGCCGACTGTGCAACGGATAGTCCAAAGGTTTTCCGGCCCGTCGGTGGACAATCCGTCAACCCAGCACCGGCCGGCAGTCGGTAGCAGCAGGGCGTTGAAATGCTTGACCAGGGTTGATTTGCCGGAGCCGTTCCGCCCCACCAACGCCACCCACTGTCCCCGGCCGATGGCAAGGTCCACCCCGTCCAGAGCCGGATGACCGGCTGCCGCGCCGTCATGTTCATAAACCAGCCCCTCAGCGACGATCACTGCATCCCGGACTGTGGCCGCGGCAAGCTGTTGTCTGGTTTTTATGTCTAAACGGAAATTTGTCATGCCCTGCCCCCGCCGTCACTGGCCAACCGGTGCCGGCAACCGGTTTCCCGGCCACTTGCTCCGGTTTTACCAAAAAAAAAGGGCTTTTGCCCTTTTTACCGTAGCTGATCGATGAACAGCCCGCCGTAATCCGGCCGGTACCGCTGCAACGGGGCAAAAACCTGCTCCGGCGGCGTGCTTCCCACCTGACGGGCCATTGTGGTGAACGCTGCCGCCAGCCCGTTGGGCCCGGCCAGCAGCTGTCTCACCCTGTCCGGGTCGTCGTCAAGGGCTTTGCTCAGTTTTTTCTCATCGATGACAATCTTTCCCTGCCCGTCCAGCGTAACCCCGATTTCGGACAGGCGACTGCCATTGCCACCGGCAAACTGCTGCTGCACCGCCCTGGTGATGCCCGCTCCCCGCCGGCCCAGCCCGTCAGCCCCATTCAGTATGTCGACCATGGTGTTGTAAACATCAATCACATCGCGCAGGCCGTCGGTTACCCGGTCGCTGTCCGCCCCAATCCGGACCCTGACCGTCCGGTTGCCGGCCGCATTAAGGCTGAGGGCTACATTGCCGTTGTCCAGCACCACCCGATTCTCGGCCTGGTCGTAGGCTGTCCCGTTAACCGTGAAGCGGGCATTCTGCCCGTCCTGAACCTTGTTGTTGAGATTGAGGGCCTGGCTGAGACTGCCATTGACATCACTGAAGGAAAAGGCGTTGCCCTCGCCGGTTTTGCCGGTCATGGCCAGATAAATTTTACCGCCGTCAGACTTCACGCTGGCGTCAATCCCGGCCCCCTTCACCGCCCTGGCGATCTTATCCAGCGCCTGCCGGTTGCTGTCACCGCTGTCGATATCAACACCGATTCGTTTGGTCTGGCCGTTGACGGTAACATCGATATCATAGTGACCGGCGGCCACCGCACCGCCACCGGCGGCTGGCAACGATTTGCTGATGTTTTGCTGCCCCCTGGCAAGCTGGGTAATATTCAGCTCGTATTCGGCCACCCGCGCCCCTGGTTTGGCCGTGCCGCTCACCGCTCCGTCGCTGCTGTGCACCCCTTTGCCGGAAAAGGCGGTCTCCAGCTGTCGGGCGAATAATCCCAGATAATTGCCGGCGCCGTAAAATTCATCGATGTTCTGCCTGCGTCTGCGGGCGGCCAGCAGGAAATCGAGCGACGACGATCGATCGGTCACCAGGTCGGAATAGCTGACCGTATTGCCGGTCCTGCCGGTTCTGTCGGCGGTCAGTCCATCGAAAAGCCTGCCGGTACTGTAGTAGCCGTAGCTGCCACCGACGCTTCCCACCATGATCATCCACCCCCCTTGCTTATAACGCGGGACTTGCAGAATCCCCCTAGTCCCTGCGTCAATTATAACACACCTGTCCTGCAACAGCCAATGCGCAGGGCTTAAAAATAGGAATACGGGGCAGTCACCTGATCGGATTCTAGAAGATACAGCAAGCGAATGTGCAGCGGGCTTAAAAACAGGAATACGGGGCAGTCACCCGATCGGCTGCTGCAGCATTGTTGCTGTCAAGATTAAAATAAGCCTCAAAAATCCGCCGGGCGATCGGTGCTGCCGTCATCGCCCCAAATCCAGCCCGTTCGACAATTACCGCCACCGCCAGCCGCGGCCGGTCGTAGGGAGCATAGGCGACAAACCAGCCGTGATCGCGGCCGTGGGGGTTTTCCGCCGTGCCGGTCTTGCCGGCAACCGGCACCGGAAAATCGCGGAAGGCTTCAGCGGCTGTACCGCTGACCGCCACATCTTTCAGCCCTTCCCTGACCAGCTGCAAAACTTCCGGCCGGAAGCCAAACCGTCCGTAAACGGTGTTTTCATAGGTTGCGACAATCTTCCCGTCAGCAGACACCACCCGCCGCATCAGGTGCGGACGCCAGCGGCTGCCGCCGTTGGCCACCTCGGCCATTAGCACCGCCACCTGCAGCGGAGTGGCCAGATTGAACCCCTGGCCGATGGCTGCGTCGAAGGTCTCCGACAGGTACCATTCCTCGTTGTAATTAAGCTGCTTGTAGCGGCGGCTGGCCACCAGCCCCTCGCTTTCGCCGGGCAGATCGATACCGGTTTTTTCCCCCAGGCCAAATTCCCGGGCATATTTTTCCAGCCGGTCGATGCCCAGCCGGTTGCCCATTTCATAGAAATAAACGTTATCCGACCTGGCCAGAGCCTCCCGGAACGAGATCCAGCCCCAGGCCTCACCCTCGGCATTACCCTTGTCGATCAGCCAGTGACGACCGCTGTCGAAGATCTGCTCATCGGGGGTAACCACTCCCTCCTGCAGGGCCGCAGTGCCGGTGACAATTTTAAAGGTCGACCCCGGCGGGTATTCGCCGGCAATTGGTCTCTCCTGCAGCGGATTGTCGGGATTGTTATTGATCTTTTGCCAGTTTTTCTCGGAAATCCCGCCGTTGAACCAGTTGGGGTCAAAGCCCGGCCGGCTGACAATGGCCAGCACTTCCCCGTTGTTGACATCGATGGCCACCGCCCCGCCGGCCGTCGCTCCGCTCTGGCGGAAAATCTCATCGAACGCCGCCTCAGCCGCCCGCTGGACCCTGATATCAATGCTGGTCACCAGATTGTTGCCGGGCTGGACCGGTTTTTGACCCAGCACCGCCACCGGCCGGCCGTCAGCATCAACCTCAATCCTGGCTCCGCCGTCCACCCCGCGCAGCCAGCGGTCGTAGCTGTATTCAAGGCCGGATTTGCCAATAGTATCGCCACCCTTCAACTGGCCGCCGCCGGCCTTTATGTCTTCCTCGCTGACCTCGCCGACGTAACCCAGGGCGTGGGCCAGCATGGTTTTGTTCACATAGTCCCTGACCGGCAGCAATTGAATTTCAGTCATCGGGTAAAGCTGGCGGTTTTCCTCAATTTTAGCGACAATTTCATTGGTTACGTCGGTTTTGACGACAATCGGCTCAAAAATGCCGGTCTGCCGGGCAATATGTTTCTCGATTTCTGCCGGGCTGACCGCCAGCAGCGAGGCCAGCCGGTCAACCAGCTGCCCGGGTACGGCGGCCCCCATCGGATTCAGCACCAGGCAATAGGACAACCGGTTGCCGATCAGCACTGCCCCGTTACGGTCGTACACCACCCCGCGCGGGGCAACCACCGGCACCGTCCGCAACCGGTTGCCTTCAGCCAGTCCGGCAAAATGCCGCCCTTGCACCGCCTGCAGCCAGACCATGCGCCCGGCCAGAACCACTATTATCAACAGAATTACCGCCGCCAGCGCATCCAGCCGCGGTCTTCCCGAACCAGCCACCCCGCCCATACCGTAATGCTCTGCCCTATTTTCGCTCCTCGAGCATCCTGCGGCCACCGCCGTAGTACAACACCGTCGCCCAGACCGCCTGACTGACGACAAACACCATACCCCGGCCGGCCATCGCGTATACTTCCTGCCCCCGCCAGCCGCTACCGATCAGCACCGCCAGTTCCGGCAGGGACAACCCGGTTGCCAGCAGCATAAACCCACCGACGCTCCCAATCTCCATTCTCGTGGCCAGCAGCCGCCCGGCACCGATTACCAGCAGATGGCACAGAGCCGGTCCGGCTGACAGGTCATTGCCCACCAGCCAGCCCACCGCAAAAAAATAGGCCGCCACCAGCACCGTCTGCCGGCCGGAGGCAGCCATGGCCACCAGCAGCAGTCCGGCCGGCCGCGGATCGAGGGCCAGCCATTGCCCGGCCAGTGCTGGCACCGGCAGCAGTCCCAGCCAGGGGCAAACCGCCAGCAATCCCCATATTGTTGGCTTTGTCCGTCTCCCCATCACCGCTCACCAGTCGATCATCTTAAGGTCAACCGACCATGACGCCTGCTGATTGCCCTGCACCTGCCCCACCTGGTTTGTATACTGGACGGTCAGCAACCAGCAGTGCAGGTTGCGGTAATACGTGTACTGGGTATTGAACAGCGACCCGCTCCGCAGGTCAAACCGGTTGTAGACAGCCAGTGAATTCCTGTCGTCCAGCTTCCAGTACAGCCCAAGGTCCCACTCTTCGCCGATATCCAGACTGTCGTAGTTGAACACGGTGGATATGTTGGTGGTGTA
>JAOAFP010000035.1 GCA_026416215.1 Negativicutes bacterium
TCGGGCGTTTGGCACCATACTTGGAGCGCCCTTGCTTACGATCTTTGACGCCCTGCGTATCAAGACTGCCGCGTACGATGTGATAGCGAACCCCCGGCAAATCCTTGACCCGGCCGCCGCGAATCAGCACCACCGAGTGCTCCTGCAGATTGTGCCCCACCCCCGGAATGTAGGCGGTCACCTCAATCCCGTTAGTCAAACGGACCCTGGCCACTTTCCGCAGCGCTGAGTTTGGCTTTTTCGGGGTGGTGGTATATACCCTGGTGCACACCCCACGTTTCTGCGGGCACTCCCTAAGTGCCGGGGCCGTCGATTTCTGGGTCAGCATCTGCCGTCCCTTGCGGACCAGTTGATTGATTGTTGGCATACACCAACCTCCTTTCCTGATTGCTGTTTCAAGTATCTGAACTATCAAAACGAACACGACCGGTTATCGGAAACCGGCCGCTCGATCCTTTCGCCGTCCACCCGCCGCAGCACACGCTCGCGTATTTTAACACCGTCCATTGCCATTGTCAACAAATTTAACGCAAAAAAACGGCCACCGGGCCAATGGTTGCAACGTCGCTATGTAACACCGGTCCGGGCGTATAAAAGGGCGGCTCCGCCGGTTCAGCCACAAACCAGCAGTCACCACCCTATAATTAACCCGGCTTTTCCTGACGGTTACAAATCGCAGCCACTCCCGGCCGGTTTGACGGCTGTAACCGGCCTAATCCCGCTGTAGCGGGCCATCCCGGTGCCAGCCGGAACCAGTTTGCCAATGATTACATTTTCCTTAAGGCCGAGCAACGGGTCGATCTTGCCCTTGATCGCCGCCTCAGTCAGTACCTTGGTTGTCTCCTGAAACGACGCCGCCGACAAAAATGAATCGGTTGCCAGCGATGCCTTGGTTATTCCCAGCAGAACCGGATTGGCCACCGCCGGCTGACGGCCGGTCTCCAGCATCCGCACGTTGGTTTGCTCAAATACGTTAATGTCCACATAATCGCCAATCAGCAGATCAGTATCGCCGCTGTCCTCGATTTTTACCTTGTGCAGCATCTGGCGCACCATCACCTCGATGTGCTTGTCGTTGATCTCCACCCCTTGATCCTTGTATTCCCTAAGCACCGAATTGACGATGTAGCTCTGGGTCTCGCGCACTCCCTTGATCCGCAGGATGTCATGGGGGTTGACCGCCCCCTCGGTCAGCCTTTCCCCTGTCTCGACGTAGATCGGCTCAGGCAGCTGCTCACCGCGGTTATAAGCCCGCTTGCAGGCTTCGTACCAGCTGTCAATCCGCCTGGTCAACCGAGACTTGTGAGGACGGTCGTAAACCCGTTCCTGACCGCTGTCCGAAATTACGGCGATTTTTTCCGTATCCCCGTCTACCCTGATTTCCAGCCGGCCGCTTGTCTCGCTCAGCACCGCCGGCCGTTTTGGTTTCCGGGCCTCAAACAATTCCTCCACCCGCGGCAGCCCCTGGGTAATGTCCTGAGCGCTGGCAACCCCGCCGGTGTGGAATGTCCTCATGGTCAGCTGAGTCCCCGGCTCGCCTATTGACTGGGCAGCGATAATCCCCACCGCCTCACCGACGTCCACCAGCCGGTTATTGGCCAAGTTGCGGCCGTAACAGCGGGCACAGACGCCAAACTGCGACTTGCAGGTCAGGACCGACCGCACCAGGACGGCATCAGAAACCTTGTCGATCCGTCCGACGTTTTGCTCGGTTATCTCTTCGTTGACGCCGCACAGCAGCTCGCCCGACTCAGGATCGATGATATTCTCGGCCGCCACCCGGCCGAGAATCCGGTCGCTGAAAGACAACAATGGCCTGCCCTTTTCATCGGTTATGTCGCCGCGGGAAATAACTATTCCCCTGATGCTGTTGTTACGCACCCGCATTTCGCCGACGTCACCGGCCAGTACCTTTTCAATTTCCTTCTCGTTCAGCATTGTTCCAGCCGGCAGGTAAACTTCACCCCTGCCGTCCACCACGTCTTCAACTATTTCCTTACCCAGCATCTCGCGGATTATCGCCGCTTTAAGCTGCCGCCTCACGCTTTCCCGGGGCTGGCCGAGCGAAATTAGCTCAATGGCTGCAACGCTGCCCCCCTCATCGCCGGCCCGGCTCACTCCCCGCACCTGGATTTCAGTTACCTTGGCATCACTTAGAACGTCCAGGTCATTCTCGTTTAGCATTATTCCCTGCGGCAGCAGAACATCGTTAGTCTCAGGGTGAAGAACATCCACTGCCACCACCCTGCCAATCAGGGTGTCGCCCAGTGCCGCCAGTGCCCCGGCCGTGGTTTTGGCCAGTTTAGCCCTCTCCCGGCGCAGATTTATTGAGACGATATCGCAGTCTGCTTCCCGGATGATTATGTCCTGGGACACATCGACTAGCCGGCGGGTAAGATACCCTGAGTCGGCGGTGCGGAGTGTGGTGTCAGCCAGACCTTTGCGGGCCCCGTGGGTAGATATGAAGTACTCAAGAACAGTAAGCCCCTCACGGAAGTTGGACTTGACCGGCTGTTCGATGATGTTGCCCGAGGGATCGGCCATCAGGCCGCGCATGCCCGCCAGCTGGCGCAGCTGGTTGATATTGCCGCGCGCGCCGGAAGTGGCCATCATGTAAACTGGGTTGAACTCGCCCATCGCCGGTCCGATTTCCCTTTTTACCTCCTCGGTGGCATTTTCCCAGATTTTGCGTACTCTCTCGTAGCGTTCACCCTCAGACAGGAGACCACTGCGAAAGAGTTTTTCCACCACGCCCAGCTTCTCCTCAGCTGCAGCAATGATTTCCTTTTTCCTCTCCGGAATTTTGATGTCGGACACCGCAATGGTGAACCCGGCCTGACAGGCGTAGGAAAATCCCAGTGTCTTGACCGCATCAAGCACCTTGGCCGTCCGGGATGGGCCCAGTTTCCGGAAACATTCCGCCACAAACTCGCTGAGAGGGCCTTTTGACAACCGGCGGCCAAGATGCCACTTCCCGTCCAGGCAATGAAACTGCTTCATTTCTTCCGGCAGAACATCGTTGAAGATCATCCGCCCGGGAGTGGTGGTGACCCACCCATATTCCGGCATTCTGACCTCGATCAGTGCCTGCAGGTCCAGTTCCCCGTGTTCGTATGCCAGCAGCACTTCGCTGTACCCGGTAAACCGCCGGCCTTCGCCGGTGGCTCCCGGCTTCTCGACCGTGAGATAGAATATTCCCAGAATCATGTCCTGGGTGGGCGTAACTATCGGCTTGCCGTCTTTTAGGGACAGTATATTGTTTGATGCCAGCATCAGAACCCGGGCCTCGGCCTGCGCCTCGGCCGACAGCGGCACGTGCACTGCCATCTGGTCGCCGTCAAAGTCGGCATTATAAGCCGTGCATACCAGCGGGTGGATCTTTATTGCCCGGCCCTCGGACAGCACCGGCTCAAAAGCCTGAATACCCAGCCGGTGCAAGGTGGGTGCCCGGTTAAGAAGAACCGGATGCTCGCGGATAACCCCTTCGAGAACATCCCACACTTCCGGCCGCATCCGTTCGACCATCCGCTTGGCGCTTTTTATATTGTGAGCCTGCCCTCCTTTTACCAGTTTGCGCATCACAAACGGCTTGAACAGTTCCAGCGCCATTTCCTTGGGCAGACCACATTGGTGCATTTTTAGCTCCGGGCCAACCACGATCACCGAACGTCCCGAGTAATCCACCCGCTTACCGAGCAGGTTCTGGCGGAACCTCCCCTGTTTGCCCTTCAGCATGTCGCTCAACGATTTCAGCGGCCGGTTGCCGGGGCCGGTGACCGGCCGCCCGCGCCGGCCATTGTCAATCAGGGCATCGACTGCCTCCTGGAGCATCCGTTTTTCGTTGCGCACGATGATGTCGGGTGCGCCGAGATCAAGCAGCCGCTTCAGCCGGTTATTGCGGTTAATCACCCGCCGGTAGAGGTCATTGAGGTCAGAGGTGGCAAACCTGCCTCCCTCCAGCTGAACCATTGGCCTAAGTTCCGGCGGCACCACCGGCAGCACGTCGATAATCATCCATTCCGGCATGTTGCCCGATTGGCGGAACGCCTCCACCACTTCCAGCCGTTTTATCGTCTTGGCTCGCCGCTGTCCGCTGACCCGACGTATCTCCTCGCGAAGCTCTCCGGCCATTTCCTCAATATCGATCTCAGCCAGCAGTTCCTTTATCGCTTCCGCCCCCATCTTGGCCTGGAAGGCATCACCGTACCTTTCCCGGTATTCCCGGTACTCACTGTCGGTCAGCAGCTGCTTTTTCAGCAGCGGCACATCGCCGGGATCGATGACTATGTAGGCAGCAAAATACAAAACCCTTTCAAGGTTGCGCTGGGTTAGGTCGAGCAGCATCCCCATCCGGCTCGGCACACCCTTGAAGTACCAGATGTGCGATACCGGCGCGGCCAGCTGAATGTGTCCCATCCGGTCGCGCCGGACCTTTGAACGGGTGACCTCAACCCCGCAGCGATCACATATCATGCCGCGGAACCGTATGCGCTTGTATTTGCCGCAATGGCACTCCCAGTCGCGCATCGGGCCGAAGATCCGTTCGCAAAACAGACCGTGCAGTTCCGGCTTCAGCGTCCGGTAATTAATTGTTTCCGGTTTTTTCACCTCTCCGTAAGACCAGTCTAGTATCTGCTCGGGAGAGGCCAACCCAATCCTTATCGAATCAAATATGCCCAAGTCCAGCAAATGACTGCCCTCCTCTCAAATGTCCCTGCTATCGGTCAGTTCCGTCAGCGTCGTCACTTACAACCTTGCCGGCCGGATCCTTTGTGCCACCTGGTGACCGACTCTTACCAGCCAGTTTGTTGTCAGTTTTTTTTCTGCCAGCCTTGGTTTCGCCGACCGCCGGCACATAGCCGCCGCCACCATCCCTCAGAGCATCAGCATCGTCGGTCAGCTCTTCTTCGTAGTCATCGATGCCGTTATGACCCGCAACGCGGGGGACATCTTCCCCTCCGTCGTCAACGGCCATGTCCTCCCAGATATCGTCATCGCCCAACTCGTCGGGCACCTCATCATCGCCGTTATAATCGGCCACCCCGTCGGCAACCGGACGCCGGACACCGGATGCCGGAGGTTCGTCACCCATCATTTCCTTGATGTCGCGAATCCGCTCGCCGCCCGACTCATCCTCATCCTCCCTGATTTCCACTTCCCTGGCGTCCTCGTTCAGCACGCTGACATCAAGGGCAATGCTCTGCAGCTCCTTCAGCAGCACTTTGAACGATTCGGGCACGCCCGGTTCCGGCACGTTTTCCCCTTTGACGATGGCCTCGTAGGTTTTGACCCGGCCGCTGACGTCATCCGATTTGACGGTCAGCAGTTCCTGCAGGGTATAAGCCGCGCCGTAGGCCTCCAGCGCCCACACCTCCATCTCACCGAACCGCTGGCCGCCAAACTGTGCCTTCCCACCCAGCGGTTGCTGGGTAACCAATGAATACGGTCCGGTCGAACGGGCATGGATTTTGTCATCCACCAGGTGGGCCAGCTTCAGCATATACATGTAACCCACCGTAACCGGATGATCGAACGGTCGCCCGGTCCTTCCGTCATATAGCACCGTCTTGCCATCTTCCGACAACCCGGCCAGCCGCAGGGTGGTCAGAACCTCCTCTTCGCTGGCGCCATCAAAGACCGGCGACGAGAAAAACACCCCCGGCTGCTCGGCCTGTAGACCACCCTTCAATCCGGTCTCACGAAAACGCTTTTTCAACTGTGGGTCAGCCCGGTTGATCTGCAGTCCCAGGTTATAGGCCGCCCAGCCCAGGTGGGCCTCCAGCACCTGACCGATGTTCATCCGCGACGGTACACCCAACGGATTGATTACAATCTGCACCGGCGTACCATCCGGCAGAAACGGCATGTCCTCCTCCGGCAGTATCCGGGAGACCACGCCCTTGTTCCCATGCCGGCCTGCCATCTTGTCCCCTTCCGAAATCTTCCGCTTCTGGGCAATATAAACCCGGACCATCTCGTTGAGGCCGGGAGCCAATTCATCTCCGTCCCGGCGGCTGAACACCTTGACCGCCACCACCTTGCCAGCCTCGCCGTGGGGGACCCGCAGCGACGTGTCACGAACCTCCCGGGCTTTTTCGCCAAATATGGCCCGCAGCAACCGTTCCTCGGCAGTCAGGTCGGTCTCGCCCTTGGGCGTGACTTTGCCGACCAGAATGTCACCCGGCCTGACTTCAGCTCCCACCCGGATTATTCCCCGTTCATCCAGGTCGCGCAACACATCATCACCGACATTTGGTATGTCGCGGGTTATCTCCTCAGCCCCCAGCTTGGTATCTCGGGCTTCACACTCGTATTCCTCAATGTGGATCGATGTGAATATATCCTTTTTAACCAGTTCTTCACTAATCAGGATGGCATCTTCGTAATTGTAGCCCTCCCAGGGCATGAACGCCACCATGACGTTGTAGCCCAGGGCCAGCTCACCGCGATCGGTCGAGGGCCCGTCGGCCAGAACATCACCCTCTCTTACTTTGTCGCCCACACTGACCAGCGGCCGCTGGTTCATACTGGTTCCCTGGTTAGAACGCATGAATTTGGTCAGCCGGTACCGGTCAATCTGTCCGTCATTCAGCCTGACGTCGATATGGTTGGCCGTGACCCTGACTACCTGACCGCCGTTGGCCGCCAGCACCATAACCCCGGAATCGCGGGCCGCCCGTTCCTCAACCCCGGTGCCAATCAGCGGAGCCTGGGTGCGGAGAAGCGGCACGGCCTGACGCTGCATGTTGGCCCCCATCAGGGCCCGGTTGGCATCGTCGTGCTCAAGGAAAGGAATCATCGCCGTGGCGATCGACACCAGCTGCTTGGGCGAAACATCCATATAATCAACTTCCTGCGGGGGCACCAACATGATTTTCTGCCGGTGGCGCACCGGTACCCGTTCGTCGACAAACCAGCCATCCTTGCCGATTGAGGCGTTGGCCTGCGCTATTACCAGCTCGTCTTCCTCGTCGGCCGTCATATAGCGGACCTCGTCGGTGATCCTCCTGCCGATCTTGTCTACCCGGCGATAAGGGGTCTCAATAAACCCAAATTCGTTAACCCGGGCAAAGGTGGCCAGCGATCCGATCAGCCCGATGTTGGGCCCTTCCGGGGTTTCGATCGGGCACATCCGTCCATAGTGGGAATTGTGCACGTCGCGCACCTCAAATCCAGCCCGCTCCCGGCTAAGACCGCCTGGCCCCAGCGCGCTCAAACGCCGCTTATGGGTAAGTTCGGCCAGGGGATTGGTCTGATCCATAAACTGGGACAGCTGGCTGGAACCGAAGAATTCCTTGATCTGGGCCTGAAGCGGCCTGGTGTTGACTAATGCGGTCGGAGTCAGGTTTTCTGAATCGTACTGGGTCATCCGTTCGCGTATCACCCGCTCCATCCGTGACAGGCCGATCCGGAACTGATTCTGCAGCAATTCGCCGACCGAACGTAGCCGGCGGTTGCCAAGGTGGTCAATATCATCGGTTTCCCCGTAACCGTCCATTATATTCAGCAACCGGCTGATCGCCACCACGATATCTTGGGATTTGATCACCCTCTCACTGTAATCGACATCACCCACCGCGATTACTTTACTCTGGGTGCCGTCCCGCCGCACACCGACGCACTCAATCATGCCCGAAACATTGGCAAAAACCCCGCTGCGCTCGATCTTGTCAATAACCGCAGCATCAACCATGACGCCGGCGTCAACCACTATTTCCCCCGTCTCAGGATCAACCAGCGGCTCGGACAGCCTGATATCGCGCAGCCGGCGGCGCCAGCCCAGTTTCTTCTGCAACTTGTAGCGGCCCACCCGGGCCAGATCGTAACGGCGGGGATCAAATAACAGATTGTTGAATTGCTGTTCAGCGCTCTCAACATTGGTTGGCTCTCCCGGCCGCAACCGTTTGTATATCTCAATAAGCGCCTCCCCGCGCGACATGGTGGTGTCACGGTCGAGGGTCAGCTGGATGCTGGGATGATGACCAAACATTTCCTCAATCTGCTCCCGGCTCTCGTAGCCCAGTGCCCTGAGCAGAACGGTAACCGGCAGTTTGCGGGTACGGTCAACCCGGGCATAAATCACGCCGTTGGCGTCGGTTTCGAATTCCAGCCACGCTCCCCGGTAAGGAATTACCTGGACCGAATAAAGGCGGTTACCACCCGAATCCTCATCGCACTGATAGTAAACCCCCGGCGACCGTACAAGCTGGCTTACCACCACCCGTTCAGCCCCGTTGATTACAAAAGTCCCGGTTTCGGTCATCAGCGGGAAATCGCCGACATAAACTTCGGTTTCCTTTATTTCGTGCGGCTCGCGGATCTTCAGCCGCACCACCAGTTTCAGCGGTGCGGCGTACGACGCATCGCGCTCCTTGCATTCTGCTACCGTGTACTTAGCTTCACCCAATGAAAAACCGACAATCGAAAGCTCCAGATTGCCGGCAAAATCCTTTATGACGCCAAAGTCACCGAACAAGTCCATCAATCCCGACTGCAGAAAACCGTAGTACGAGCACTTCTGCACTTCGATCAGGTCAGGCATCGACAGTACTTCATCAATTTTTCCGAAACTATACCGTATCCGCTTGCCAATCTTCGTAGTCTTCAGCTTCATCAATCAATCACCTCAGCCGCCGAAATTGCCCCACACCACCCGCCCCGACGCGCAGAAGCCGGAAAACACCTGTGCGTTTCCGGCTCCGGCGTCGCCGAAGGCATAAAATACGCCGAAATATTTTATCGGAAATTCAATAAAATGTCAAACCCACCGGAACCCCGGCAACGGCGATCCCAGTGGGTCTGACATTCACGGCAGCTGCTACTTTATCTCCACCGTGGCCCCTGCTTCAGTCAGCTTAGCTTTAATCGCCTCTGCATCCGCCTTGGAAATTTTCTCCTTAACCGGTTTGGGTGCCCCGTCTACCAGATCCTTGGCTTCTTTCAGCCCCAGCCCGGTGATTTCGCGGACAACCTTGATCACGTTGATTTTTTGTCCCCCGGCGCTGGCCAGGATCACGTCGAACTCGGTTTGCTCCTCTTCAGCGGCCGCAGCGGCAGCAGCCGGGGCGGCCGCCACCATGGCCACCGGCGCGGCGGCCGACACACCGAATTTTTCCTCGAGGGCCTTCACCAGTTCGGAAAGCTCGAGAACAGTCATTTTCTCGATGGCTTCCATTATTTGCTCTTTGGTCATTTTGTGAAACCTCCTGTAAATATATCAAAAATACTTAACTGTTAACGGCCTTTTTTTCCCTGATGGCCTCCAGGGCGCGGACCAATCCGCGCATGTTGCCCTGAAGCACGTTGACCAACCCGGTCAGCGGTGCCTGCATACTGCCCAGCATCTGGGCCAGCAGTTCCTCACGGGACGGCAGGCTGGCCAGGGCCTTTACCCCCAGTGCATCGATGACCTTGCCTTCGACCAGTCCGGCTTTAATCTCGATAACCTTGAATTCCTTAACAAAATCGCTAACCAGCCTGGCTGGTGCGACCGGATCACTGGTGGACAGGGCAATGGCCGTCGGTCCGGCCAGAAACGGTTCGAGACCGTCAAGGTTCAGTTCCCGGGCCGCAATGGCTGTGAGGGTATTCTTGATCACCCGGTACTCCACCCCGGCCTCGCGCAACCGGCGACGCATCTTGGTGTCCTGGGCGACATTGAGCCCCCGGTAATCCAGCAGCACGGCAGCCTTGGCCCCGCTCAGCCTGGCCTTCATCTCACCGACCACTGCCACTTTCTCGGCCCGTATCCTGGGTTCATGGCTTTGTCTCACTGTTTTCACCTCCTTTGCATGAAAATAACCTCGCGGCAATGCAGCGCCGGAGGTTATCACCATGCCGGGGCAGCCTGTGCGGCGGCCCCAGACGAAACTCCGGCCTCGGCGGGCGGTGCTTAGCACTCTTACATCTAACCTGCTGTCTCTAGCCGCTTTATTAACTTAATTTCCCCGATGTGCCGGTCCAGTCCGGCCGGTTGCCGCCGGCACAGCCTGCGGCCTGGCGCCGCAGCCGGCCGCCGCTACTTGCTGGCTGCCTTCAGCGGATTAACCGGAATCCCCGGCCCCATCGTCGTGCTGACGGCAATGCTCCGCAGATACTGTCCCTTGGCCGCCGCCGGCTTAACTTTTATCAGTGTGTCGATCAGGGTCTGGAAATTTTCCAGCAGCTTTTCACTGTCGAATGACACCTTGCCGATGGGGGCGTGAATATTACCCGCCTTGTCAGTACGATACTCAATTTTGCCGGCCTTGATCTCGGCCACCGCCCGGGCGACATCCATGGTCACCGTCCCGACTTTCGGGTTAGGCATCAGCCCGCGCGGGCCAAGAATCTTGCCCAGTTTCCCGACCATTCCCATCATATCGGGAGTAGCCACTGCCATGTCAAAGCCCAGCCATCCCTGCTGAATTTTTGCCACCAGGTCCTCAGCACCGACAAAATCAGCCCCGGCCGTCTCGGCCTCCCTGACCTTCTCTCCTTTGGCAAACACCAGCACCCGCTTGGTTTTACCAGTGCCATGCGGCATAACCACCGCTCCGCGCACCTGTTGGTCGGCGTGTTTGGGATCAACCCCCAGCTTGACCGCCACCTCTACTGTCTCATCGAACTTTGCCGTTGCAGTTTTTTTTGCCAGTTCGATGGCCTCGGCCGGATCGTACTGTCGGCCCGGCTCAACCAGCTTACTGGCCTCAATGAATTTTTTTCCGTGTTTGGGCATTTTTCTCCCTCCCTGTGGTAATAGCGGAATTTTCCTCCCACTTTCACGCAGCCGGCCGATGCCGGCCAGCCCTGGCCGGTCAGTCGACCACGGTGATGCCCATGCTGCGGGCCGTACCCTCAACCATCCTCGTGGCAGCCTCGACGTCAGCGGCGTTCAGGTCGGCCATCTTGCTTTCAGCGATCTCCCTGACCTGGGCCCGGGACAATTTGGCCACCTTTACCTTGTTCGGTTCGCCGGACGCCTTCTCAATCCCGGCCGCTTTCTTCAGCAGCACCGCCGCCGGCGGTGTCTTGGTGATGAACGTGAACGACCGGTCCTCGAACACCGATATTTCCACCGGGATCAGCATCCCGTCCTGTTTGGCCGTACGTTCATTGAACTCCTTGACGAAGGCCATTATGTTCACACCGGCCTGGCCAAGTGCTGGTCCCACCGGCGGTGCCGGCGTGGCCTTGCCGGCCGGCACCTGCAGTTTAACCACCTTTACAACCTTTTTTGCCACCTTACCGTAACCTCCTCTCCCCCTACGCTTTCTCCACCTGGGCGAAATCCAGCTCCAACGGGGTGTCACGCCCAAACATGTTCACCAGCACCTTAACCTTCCGCCGTTCATGGCTGATTTCCACCACCCGGGCCGTAAGACCGGTAAAAGCTCCCGACATTATCCTCACCAGTTCGTTCAGCCCGACATCCAGCTGGATGCGTTCATCGTCCTCGCCCATGGTCCGCATAATGTGCTTGATTTCCTCCAGGGTGAGGGGGGTGGGTTTGGTCCCGGCCCCGACAAACCCGGTAACCCCAGGGGTATTCCTGACCGTGTACCAGCTGTTGTCATCGACGATCATCTCCACCAGCACGTAACCGGGGAAAATTTTTTTCTGAACCTTCTTCCGCCGGCCGTCCTTAAATTCAATCATCTCCTCGGTCGGCACCAGAATACGGAATATTTTGTTCTCCAGCCCCAGCGAATTGATCTTCTTCTCGATGTTGGCCTTGACCTTGTTTTCGTAGCCGGAGTACGTATGGATCACGTACCACTTCTTTTCGCTGTCCATGCCGTCCCCTGTCACCTGTGGATTAAAATCCGCAGTATTTCGGTTAGTGCTGCGTCAAAAACCCACAGAAACACCGCCACAATCGCCACCGCCACAATAACCACGCCAGTATAGGCCACCAGTTGCTTGCGGGACGGCCAGGCCACCTTTTTCATTTCGCCCTTCACCCCGGCAAGGAACCGGGCGAGGCGCGACCCTTTGCTGTCGGTTTTTACGTCCGCCATGCCTTTTCCATTCCTAATTCCGCCCGTCCGGGCTACTTGGTCTCGCGATGGGAAGTTTGCCTGCGGCAAAACTTGCAGTATTTTTTCAGTTCAATCCGCTCTGGATCGTTCTTCTTGTTCTTGTTGGTCTGATAGTTGCGCTGTTTGCACTCCAGACAGGCCAAAGTCACAGCCACCCGCATGACAAATCCTCCTCTTCGGCTAACCAATAAATAAAAACAGGGAGTACACTCCCTGCTGAGCAGCCCGCTAAGGATAGCACAGTCCGTACACGCTGTCAAGCTTTTGCCGGCAACAACCGGCGGGCCGGCCTCACCCGAGGCCGGCCGGTGGGATGAATTGCCGTTTGGCCAGTTCGCTGTCAATGAACAGCAGTGCCT
Source organism: Negativicutes bacterium (assembly GCA_026416215.1). Classification (GTDB taxonomy): domain Bacteria; phylum Bacillota; class Negativicutes; order SKW292; family SKW292; genus SKW292. The sequence goes on from JAOAFP010000035.1 coordinate 12,380, forward strand.
CCTGCCGGTTCTGAGCCAGGCGCATCCGGTCAACTACCGCCGCAGCCGATGCTTCTTCCTCCACTTGCTCACTGACAAACCACTGCAGGAAGATGGTAGCCGCAAAATCGCCTTCCTCCAGCGCCACTCCGTACAGTTCGTTAATCTTACGGCTGATCAGCCGCTCGTGCTCAAGCACCTGATCAAACAGGTCGGCCAGGCTGCCAAATTCGCGGGGTGGCGCCGGAATGGCCGCCAGCCTGACCTGTCCGCTGCGCTCAACGATGTAGTCAACGATTTTATGAGCGTGCAGCGTCTCCTCCTGATACTGCACCATCAGCCAGTTGGCAGCCCCCGGATACCCCTGGGCGGCAGCGTACTTGGCCATTGCATAGTACAGATAGGCCGAGTAAAACTCCTCGGTAACATGAGCATTCATTGCTTCTTCCAAACGTTGGTTCAGCATGGTTGTACCCCCCTGTAAATGTACAGAATAACGTCCGCAAACCGGACGGCCCAAGTATATCACAGAATGCTGCCAGCGGCAAAAATTGCCCAACGGCGTTATTGACAGCCCCTGTCCGGCGTGTTATCATATCCACTGTTCTTAAACGGCGGTGGCTGTGGTGAAGTGGTTAACACGACGGATTGTGGCTCCGTTACGCATGGGTTCGATCCCCATCAGTCACCCCAACCGTATCGGTACTGGGGCGTAGCCAAGTCGGTAAGGCACCAGACTTTGACTCTGGCATGCGTTGGTTCGAGTCCAGCCGCCCCAGCCACTTTGTCGACCCACTAGCTCAGTCGGTAGAGCACCTGACTTTTAATCAGGGAGTCCCGCGTTCGAGTCGCGGGTGGGTCACCAGTACGCAAGGCGGGCTGACGGTTAATCCGTCAGCCCGTTTTTCATTTTTTCATTGCATTTTCCTGTGGCCAGGCTGTATTATGGGCGGCCAAAAACCGGTCAGCGGAAGAAAATCACGGCAGCAACCGCAAGCACAGCCAGTAGGCTCAGTCCGGCCGCCAGCGCAAGCCATTTAAACCAGCGAATGGCAGCAATAAGCAGCGGCCGGTTTGGCAGCCGGGCCCTGTGTTCAATCAGATTCAGGCCGGTCCCGAGTAACAGCAGCAAGTCGTCCAGCCAGCCGACCACCGGCCAGTCCGGGACAAGATCGATAGGCGACACGGCGTAGATCAAGGCCAGTACAAACAAAACCCACGGCATGGCCCCGGAAGGGAGCCGCCCGGTCCTGTCCGGCGGCCTGGCCGGCCCGGCCCGGCCGTTATTCGGTCCGTTCACGGATGATCTCAACCCCGCCGGCCAAATTGGCGAACCTCTTCTTGGCCGCCTTGCCAATCGCGTAAGTGGCGGCTGCATCCACTGTCCCGCCGATCAGCCCCCCGATCAGGGGAATTACCCGGCTGAATCTGGCAACACGGCTGGCACTCTGCCTGGTCAGCAGTCTAGAAC
>JAOAFP010000003.1:0-12196 GCA_026416215.1 Negativicutes bacterium
GATTATAAAAGTTCCCAACGCTTTTATTCTGGTGCCGGGGGTGATGGGATTCTCCGCCATTGTCCTGATGATCAACAACGAAATACTGGCCGGGATCGACAAGCTGCTGTCGGCCATCGGGGTGGCGATTAGCATCATCGCCGGCTTCATTGTCGCCGATATTATCTGTCCGGCCCGGCGGCTTGGCGACTGACGCCGACAGCGGCCGGGACAGGGCGCGACCGGTAACGGCTGGTTGATGTAATGCCGGGAATGTGATCGGCGGCAGCAGGATTTTTGGTTGCGGCGGCGAAACCGACCCGGGACAGGTCAATTACAGAAACTTCAAACTAAATTTGGGAGAGGGAAGAGCAATGGCGAAAAAAATGAAGACTATGGATGGCAATCAGGCGGCGGCGTATGCATCCTACGCCTTTACCGAGGTGGCGGCGATCTACCCGATAACGCCTTCGTCCAACATGGCCGAGCACGTTGACTCATGGGCGGCCCAGGGGCGGAAGAACATCTTCGGTCAGGTGCCGCGAGTGGTGGAAATGCAGTCGGAAGGCGGGGCTGCCGGGGCCGTGCACGGCTCGCTGCAGGCCGGGGCACTGACAACCACCTATACCGCTTCGCAGGGATTGCTGCTGATGATCCCCAACATGTACAAAATCGCTGGCGAACTGTTGCCGACGGTGTTCCACGTCAGTTCGCGGGCACTGGCAGCTAACGCCCTCAGTATTTTCGGCGATCATCAGGACGTAATGGCTGCCCGGGCGACCGGGTTTGCCATGTTGTCGGCCAACAGCGTGCAGCAGGTAATGGATTTGGCGATGGTGGCCCACCTGTCGACGATAAGGAGCCGGGTGCCGTTCCTGCACTTCTTCGAGGGCTTTAGAACCTCGCACGAGGTTCAGAAGATCGAGGTCATCGACTATGCTGACGTGGCCAGCCTTGTCGACTGTGACGCTCTGCAGGCTTTCCGGGAGAGTGCCTTAAGCCCCGATCACCCGGTGGCCCGGGGCTCGGCACAGAATCCTGACATCTATTTCCAGTCGCGGGAGGCAGTTAACCGTTACTATCATACTGTCCCCGACACGGTTGAACATTACATGAACGAGATCAAGAAGCTGACCGGGCGGGAATACCACTTGTTCAGCTACTACGGCGCCCCTGATGCTGACCGGATGATCGTGGCTATGGGGTCGGTGTGCGAGCTGGCACAGGAGACCATTGACTATCTGGCTGCCCGGGGTGAAAAGGTCGGGGTGCTGTCAGTGCACCTGTTCCGGCCGTTTTCGGTCGGCCATTTCCTCAAATACATCCCCCGTACGGTCAAAAAGATCGCCGTGCTTGACCGGACCAAGGAGCCGGGCAGCCTGCACGAGCCGCTGTATCTCGATGTCAAGTCGGCTTTCTACAATGCCGGCTGGCAGCCGTGTATAGTAGGCGGCCGGTTTGGCCTGGGGTCGAAGGACACCCTGCCGGCCGACGTGGTGGCTGTGTACGAGAACCTCAAGCTGGACAAGCCGCGTGACGGCTTTACCATCGGCATACACGACGATGCCACCGGCACCTCGCTGCCCAGGCCGGATTATGACATCAACACCGTTCCTGCCGGCACCCGTTCCTGCAAATTCTGGGGACTGGGCTCGGACGGCACGGTGGGGGCAAACAAGAGCGCGATCAAAATTATCGGCGACCACACTGACATGTATGCCCAGGGTTACTTTGCCTATGACTCGAAGAAATCGGGAGGGATCACCTGTTCGCACCTGCGGTTCGGCAAGCAGCCGATCAAGTCTCCGTACCTGATCAATCACGCCAATTTTATCGCCTGTCACAACCAGTCCTACGTCGACAAGTACGACCTGCTCAAGGGGCTGGTGAAGGGTGGACGGTTCGTCCTGAACTGCATGTGGAGCGATGCCGAGCTGGATGAGAAGCTGCCCGGGTATATGAAGAAGTACATAGCTGACAATAACATTGAGTTCTACACGATCAACGCCACCCAGATTGCCGAGGAAATCGGCCTGGGCAACCGGATCAATATGATCATGCAGGCGGCCTTCTTCAAGCTGGCCGATATCATCCCGCTGGATGAAGCGGTTAAATACCTGAAGGACGCAGTAGTGGAGTCGTACGGCAAGAAGGGGCAGAAAGTGGTGGAAATGAATTTCCGGGCCATCGAGCGCGGGATTGAGGCCCTGCACCGGGTCAGCGTGCCGGAGGACTGGTCGCGGCCGGGTAACGCTGAGGACGACGGCTGCTGCTGTTGCGGGTCCGGGCGGCCCAAGTTTATCGATGAGGTGCTGGTTCCGGTCAACCGGCAGGAAGGAGATAATCTGTCGGTCGGCACGCTGATCAGCAACGGCATGACCGACGGGACCTTCCCGATGGGGACTTCGGCCTATGAAAAGCGGGGAATCGCCGTCAACGTGCCGAAGTGGCTGCCGGAACACTGCATACAGTGCAATCAGTGCTCGTATGTCTGTCCGCACGCGTCGATCCGGCCGTTTCTGGCCACCGACGAGGAGGTGGCGGCCGCTCCCGAGGGGTTTGTGGTCAAGGAGGCGCTGGGGGCCAAGGGGCTGAAATTCAGGATTGGCGTATCGGTGCTGGATTGTGCCGGCTGCGGCAACTGCGCCGACATCTGCCCGGCCAAGGAAAAGGCGTTGGTAATGGAACTGCAGGAAAGCCAGCACGACCAGATACCGCTCTGGGATTATGCGGTGAAGCTGTCGCCCAAACCCAATCCGCTGAAGAAGGAAACCCTGAAGGGAAGCCAGTTTGAACAGCCACTGCTCGAGTTTTCCGGTGCCTGTGCCGGCTGCGGCGAAACTCCGTACGCCAAGCTGGTGACCCAGTTGTTTGGCGACCGGATGATCATTGCCAACGCCACCGGCTGTTCATCGATTTGGGGGCTGAGCGCCCCGGCTGTGCCTTACACGGTGAACCACCGTGGCCACGGTCCGGCCTGGGCTAATTCGCTGTTTGAGGATACGGCCGAGTTTGGCTACGGGATGCATCTGGCCAGCTGTCAGCTGCGGGCAGGGCTGACGGCTGACATTGAAAGCCTGCTGGCAGCGGGAACGGCCTCGGCCGGGCTGCAGGCCGCATTGCAGGAATGGCTGGCTGGCAAGGATGAGGGGACCGGCACCCGCGAGCGGGCTGACAAGGTTATTGCCGCGCTGGAAGAGGAAAAAGACAAAAGCGATCTGCACAAGCGGATTTACCTTTACCGGGAGCACCTGATCAAGCGCAGCCAGTGGATTTTCGGCGGTGACGGCTGGGCTTACGACATCGGCTACGGCGGGCTGGACCACGTGCTGGCCGCCGATGAGGACATCAACGTGCTGGTGTTTGACACCGAGGTTTATTCCAATACCGGCGGCCAGGCTTCCAAGGCGTCGCCGCGGGCGGCTATCGCCCAGTTTGCCGCTGCCGGCAAGCGGACGCGCAAGAAGGATCTCGGCATGATGGCGATGAGCTACGGTTACGTCTACGTCGCCCAGATCGGCATGGGAGCCGACAAGAACCAGGCCCTGAAGGCCATTGTTGAGGCTGAGGCTTACAAGGGGCCGTCGCTGATCATCTGTTATGCTCCCTGTATAAATCACGGCCTGAAGCTGGGAATGGGCTGCAGTCAGCGGGAGACCCAGATGGCGGTGGCCTGTGGCTACTGGAATCTGTACCGTTACAACCCGGCCCTGGCCGAGCAGGGCAAGAACCCGTTCATCCTCGACTCTAAGGAGCCAGATTTCAGCAAGTTCCGCGACTTCCTGCAGGGAGAGGTCCGGTATTCGGCCCTGCACAAGGTGGCTCCCGAAATAGCCGGGCAGCTGTTCGAAAAAACCGAGCGGGACGCCCGGAAAACCTACGAAACCTACAGGCGTCTGGCTGGCCTGTAGTGCGGGAGGATACGGGAAAGCGGGAGGGCACAGCCTTCCCGCTTCCTTTGTCAGGGACGGGATAAAATGGTGACGGCCGTCAACAGCGTTCTGGCTATCGTGCTGGTGGTGCTGGTGGGGTTCGGTCTGGGCCGGAAGGGACTGGTGGACAGCCGGGCCAGCGGCTTGCTGTCCACTTTGGTGATGCAGGTAACTTTTCCGGCTGCGCTGTTTGTCAGCATGGCCACCACCGACGTCAGCCATCTGCTGCACGGCGACTTCCTCCTGGTGTTTTTTCTCGTCCTGAACGGACTGTTTGTCCTGGTGCTGGCGGTCGGGCTGCTGGCAGGATGGGACCGGGGAACGGCTGCCATGTTTGCCTTCGCCGGCACCTTCCCCAACATGGCCTTTATGGGAATTCCATATCTGTCGCAACAGCTGGGCGATCAGTCACTGGTGGCGGTGTCGGTGGGCAACGTGCTGACTTCGCTGGTCATGATCCCGGCAGTGACGTTCTGCCTGGAGGGAAGGGCGGCCAGCAGTGCCGCCGGCACCGGCAAGATGGTGCTCAGGGCCCTTACCAGACCGCTGGTGGTGGCACCGGTGCTGGGTGGTCTGGTGGCGGTGTCGGGTCTTAGCCTGCCGGTATTCCTGACCCAGGGTCTGAGACTGCTGGGGTCGGCCACCTCGCCGGTGGCCCTGCTGGCCCTGGGGCTGATGATGACCAGGTTTCATTTCCGGATCAGCGGCAAAGCCACAGGGATAATGGCGATCAAGCTGATCGTTCAGCCGTTGCTGGCTGTGGCGATGATAAGGCTTTTCGGTCTTGAACAGCTGCCGGCTGAGGAAATAGTGATCCTGATCGCGATGCCGACGGCGATTATTGTTTCGATGTTTGCCGAACGGTTTGACTGTCTGCGCCAGGAGGCGGTGAGCGCGATTGTCGGCGGCAGTATCCTGTCGGTGGTCACGCTGGTGCTGTTTACTGTCTGGGCGGCCAGCCTGTGAGGATGGGCGCCGGCTGAAACGCGACTATTGGCTGCAAAGGGGAAACACAAAGCAAGGGAGGCTGGAAAGCGATGAAAAAAGGTTATGAACTGCTACAGGACTGTCAGCTTAACAAGGGCAATGCCTTTAGCGAGGATGAGCGCCGGCAGCTGGGGCTGGTGGGATTGCTGCCGGAAGCGGTTGAGGACCTGGCACTGCAGCGGGAGAGGTGCCTGTGGCAGTACGGGAGACTGGAAAGCGACCTGGCCCGCTACGAGTTTCTCAGCCAGCTGGTGGACTACAACCAAACCCTGTTTTACAGTCTGGTAATGTCAGATCCGCCGCGGTTTTTACCGGTAATTTACACTCCGACGGTAGGAGAGGGTTGTCTGAAGTTCCACCGAATTTATCGCCGTCCGCGCGGGATGTACATTTCGCTGAAACGCCGTGGCCAGATCAGGCAGGTGCTGCAAAACTGGCCGGAAACCGATGTCGGGGTGATCTGCGTGACCAACGGGGCGCGGATCCTCGGGCTGGGCGACATCGGCGCCAACGGTATGGGCATCCCGATTGGCAAACTGCAGTTGTACACCGCCTGTGCCGGAGTGCCGCCCCGCAGCCTGTTGCCAGTGGTGATCGATGCCGGTACCAACAATGAGGAGCTGCTGAACGATCCGCTGTATATGGGACTGCGGCAAAAACGCTGTTCGCGCGACGAACTATACGAGTTTACCGATGAGTTTGTCGAGGCCGTCCAGGAAGTGTTCCCCGGCTGCTGCATCCAGTTTGAGGACTGGGCCGGTCCGGACGCTATCGCCCTGCTGGCCCGCTATCAGGACAAGGTGTCGATGTTCAACGACGACATCCAGGGAACAGCGGCGGTCATGCTCACCACCATGACCAATGCCTGCCGGATCAAGGGAACGAGAATCAGCGACGAACGCTACCTGTTCCTCGGAGCCGGGGCGGCGGCGATCGGTCTGTCGGACATGTTGTGCACGGCCATGGTGGAGGAAGGACTGACCATCGGGCAGGCCCGGCAGCGGATCCGGTTGTTTGATTCCAAGGGAATGATTGTGAGTTCCCGTGCCGATATCCAGGATTATCAGCGCCGCTACGCGTTTGATGATCAGCCAATCCCTACTGCCGATTTCTGCAAGGCGGTGAAGTGGTTCAAACCGACAGTGCTGGTAGGGGTCAGCACGGTCAAAGGGGCGTTCACCCGGGAAATACTGGAGGAAATGAGCGCCAACAATGAACGGCCGGTTATTTTGCCGATGTCCAACCCCACCAGTCGGGCCGAGTGCACGGCTGAGGAAGCCTACCAGATCAGCGGCGGCCGGGTTATCTTCGGGGCCGGCGTGCAGTTTCCGCCGGTTAACTACGGCGGAAAGACCTACATCCCCAGCCAGGCCAACAATTTCTACATCTTCCCGGCGGTGGGGCTGGCAGCCTACGCCACCAGGTCACGGCGGATTACTGACGAGATGCTGATTGTCTGTGCCCGGGCGGTAGCCGACATGGTCAGCAGCGAAGAACTGGCCGAAGGGCGGCTGTTGCCGCCGCAGACCGCCATGCTGGAAACCGAAGTCAAGGCTGCCGCCAGGGTGGCCGGGCTGATTTTTGACCGCGGCCTGGCCGCTGTCCAGCGCCCGGCCGACATCGAAAGCTGGCTGTGGCAGAAGGTATATCGGCCGGAGTACTGAACGCTTGACGGACAGGACGCTCGGCAAAATATACTACGGCGAACAGACCAGACTGGCCATGGTCAATTTCGCCCTGCCCGGCGAGCGGGTGCACGGCCGGTTGATCAAGGCGCTGGCCATGGTCAAGCAGGCGGCGGCTATGGCCAACGGCGAGCTGGGGCGTCTGCCACGACTAGTGGCTGATGCTATAGCCCGGGCGGCGGCCGAGGTGGCGGCCGGCGGCTGGGATGATCAGTTCCCGTTGTCAGCCTGGCAGGGCGGGGCTGGCACCTCCCTGAACATGAACATGAACGAGGTGCTGGCCGCCCGGGCGGGCGAGCTGGCTGGCAACGGTCTGGTTATCGATCCGATTGAGCATGTAAACTGCAGCCAGTCCACCAACGATGTCTGCCCCACCGCCCTGCGGGTGGCGGCTCTCTGGTCGTTGCGGGAACTCAGTCAGGCCTGTGCCAGCCTCCAGGGCGAGCTCCAGGGCAAGGAGGCCGAGTTTGCCGCGGTAAAGAAGCTGGGGCGAACCCAGTTGATGGACGCGGTGCCAATTACGCTGGGGATGGAGTTTTCCGCCTGGGCCGAGGCTGTGGCCCGCGATCGCTGGCGGTTGTTCAAGGCTGAGGAGAGACTGAAGGAGGTCAGCCTCGGGGCGACGGCGATCGGGGTTGATATTGCCGGACAGAATCGCTATGCCAGTACGGCGGTGTCTCGGCTCCGGGCCCTGACCGGACTGGCCCTGTCCCGCGAGGAAAACTTTGTCGACGGCACCCAGAACTACGATGCCGTTGTCGAGGTTTCCGGACTGCTCAAGGCCTGTGCGGTAAACATGCTCAAAATGTCGGCTGACCTGCGGCTGCTGGCTTCGGGTCCGCGGGGCGGACTGGCCGAGATTAGCCTGCCGGCGCGCCAGCTGGGCTCGACGATTATGCCGGGAAAGGTCAACCCGGTGATGCTGGAAATGCTAAGCCAGGCCGCCTATCAGGCGGTCGGCTGTGATACGGTGGTTACCCTCGCCGCTCAGGCCGGTCAACTGGAACTCAACCCGTTCTGGCCGCTGATCGCCCACAATTTTCTCACGGCGATCGGACTGCTGACGGCGGCGATCCGGCTGACCGCCGAAAACTGCATAGCCGGAATCAGGGCTGACCGGGAAAACTGCCACCGTCACCTGGCCGGCAGTATGGCCGCGGCCCCGGCGGTGGCCCAGCTTATCGGTTATCACCGCACAGCCGGACTGGTCGGGCAGGCCCTGGCCGAGGGCCGACAGCTGGCCGAAGTGATTGCTGAAGATGATGATCTGCCGGCGGAATTGCGCCGGGCGGCGGTGGCCCGCTGCCGGGAGGTGGACGGCAGTGGTGGCGGGATAGCAGAGCCAGGTAACCGGACATGAACGATATTCAGGCTGAACTTTACACCGGGTCAGAACCGTCGGCGGCCATACACCTGTACATGCACCTGGCCCGCCTGCTGTTTCAGAATGGGGCTACCGTTCAGCACATAATCGACACCGTGCAGGCGGTCAGGAACCATTTGGGCGGAGATGATGTGCAGGTGCTGGTCGGTTACGGGGGGATAGTCATCACCGACTTTGCCGGGGTGAGGTATCACACCCGGGTCGAGCGCCGTCAGGCCTTTATCCGGTTCAACGTCGGCCTGCTGACGGCAGTCAGCCGGCTGGTCAGGGGTTTGCCGGACACAAAACTGACCGCCGGCGAGATCAGGCGGCGCCTGCAGGAGATTGAGACCCGGCCGCCCTGGCTGAGCCCGGGCTGGCAAGTGCTGGTGACCGGACTGGTTGCCCTGGGGTTCGGTGGGGTCAACGGGGCGGACTGGCGGGCCTTGTCCGGGGCATTCCCGGCCGCCCTGCTGCTGGCCGTGATCAGGCAACGGCTGACCGACCGCGGGTATAACCCGTTCCTGGCCGTGCTGGTGGCCGGGCTGGCCGGCGCCCTGGCGGCCGGGGCAATGGGCAGCCTGATTGCTACATCCACCCCGCTGATCGCACTGATTGCGGTGCTGTTGCCGCTGGTGCCGGGATTCCCCCTGATCAACGCCGGAGTGGACGTGATGCACAACCACAACGAAGTGGGAGTGGGGCGGCTGGCGTTTGCCGTGATGATGCTGACATCGCTGGCGTTGGCGGCCTGTTTGCCGTTGACAGTGTTCGCCCGCATCCAGCCGCCGCCGCCGGTGATGCTGACCACGGTGACTGACCGGCTGGCCGACGGGCTGTTCGCTGCCCTGGCGGCCGGCAGCCTGGGGGCGGCGTTTAACGTGGAACGCCGGCATCTGCCGATACTGGTGCTGATCGGCCTGCTGGCCCGCCTGGCCAGGGACGGTCTGGTGGCCGGCATCGGCTGGGATATGGCCCTGGCTGCGTTCGCCGGGGCGGTGGCCGCGTCAGTCCTGTCTTACTGTTTGTCGCGGCCCTGCAAGTTTCCGGCGGTGGTTTTCGCCACCATCGGCGTGCTGCCGATGATTCCGGGTTTTTTGATCATCGATGGGCTGAACGGGCTGTTTTTGCTGGCCAGATTGCCGGCGTCGGCCATCGACTACGGTTTCCTGCTGAACACCGGACAGACGTTGCTGCGGGCGGAACTAATAGTTCTGGCCCTGATTCTCGGGGTTATTTTTCCGCTGTTCTGGCTGGAGGGACGCAAACCGCGGATTTGACCACCGATACATACTGAATGTTCCGGCTGCTGCTGAACCCGGGCCGGAGACCGAAACGGAAAAGACAAAGACAATGACAACTGGCAAACGCGTAAGGATCATTGCGGCGGTGGCGGTGGTGATTATCGCCACAGCCGCTGTCTGGTATCATCAGCATAGGCGCATTTCAACCGATGATGCCCAGCTCACCGCCACCACGGTGGCGGTGGCCGCCAAAGTCCCCGGCTACGTGGTGGGACTGGCGGTCACCGACAACCAGACGGTGAGGGCCGGTGAGGTTCTGCTGCAAATTGACGACCGCGATTACCGGATTGCCCGCGACCGGGCGCTGGCGGCGCTGAAGGCCGCCCAGGCAGCGGCCCGGGCGGCGGCAGAAAACCTGGAAGTGACCCGGATCAGTGCCCCGGCCGGGGCCGACGCGGCGGCGGCCCAGCTCAGCGCTGCCCGTGCCCGCTGGGCGGACTCTCAGGCCAGCCGCCAGCGGATGGAGGATTTGTTCCGGTCGGGGGCAGTGGCCCGGCAGCAGCTAGATGATGCCGTTGCCGCAGAGGAGGCCGATCGGGCAACAGTTGCCCACATGGAGGCCAACTTACGCGGACAGAGCTCGGCCGCCAACCAGATCGAGGCGGCGGAAAACGCCTATCGTCAGGCTCTGGCCCAGGTTGGACAGGCCGAGGCCGAGCTGGCCAGGGCCGAGGTTGATCTGGCTCATACCAAGGTTGTGGCCCCGTTCAGCGGGCGGATTGCCAACCGCAGCGTCGATGTCGGTGACTATGTCCAGACTGGTCAGCAGCTGGGCTACATTGTCGCTGACGATCTGTGGGTGGTGGCCAATTTCAAGGAAACCCAGCTGGGGCGGATGAAGATCGGCCAGAAGGTGGAAATAACCGTAGATGCCTACCCGGACGTGGTTCTTATCGGAACAGTGGACAGCTTCCAGCCCGGCACTGGGGTGGTGTTTTCCCTGTTCCCCCCGCAGAATGCCACCGGTAATTTTGTCAAAACGGTGCAGCGGGTGCCGGTGAAAATTATCTTTGATCAGCCGCCGCCGGCTAACATGCACCTGGGGCCGGGAATGTCGGTGGTGCCGGTAGTGCTGGTCGACTGAAGGCCTGCCGACCGATGGGGGAAATAGCACGGGAACAGGCGGCGGAAAATCCGCTGCTGGTATCGACGGTGGTGTCGCTGGCGGCGTTTATGGAGGTGCTGGACACTACCATTGCCAACGTCGCCCTCAACAACATCGCCGGGTCGCTGGGAGCCAGTGCCGATGAAAGCACCTGGGTGCTTACCTCCTATCTGGTGGCCAACGGCATCGTCCTGCCGCTGTCGGGCTGGTTGTCGGGGCTGATGGGGCGCAAGGCTTTTTTCATAACCTGTATAGTGGGCTTCACCACCGCCTCGTTCATGTGCGGGGTGGCCACATCGCTGCCGATGCTGATTGTCTGCCGGATACTGCAGGGGTTGGCCGGCGGCGGCCTACAGCCCTCGCAGCAGGCGATCATCAAGGACAGCTTCCCGCCGGAAAAGCTGGCCATGGCTTTTGCCATCACCGGCATTACCACGGTCATGGCCCCGATAGTCGGTCCGACCTTGGGCGGCTACATAACCGACAATTACAGCTGGCGGTGGATATTTTTCATCAACGTGCCGGTAGGGGTACTGGCGGCGGTACTGGTGAAAATGCTGGTCAGCGACCCGCCCACCGCCCGCCGGCGGGACGTCGGGCGGATAGACTATATCGGTCTCGGCCTGATTGCCGTTGGTCTTGGTTGTCTGCAGGTCATGCTCGACAAGGGCAACCAGGAGGACTGGTGGGACAGTCCGTTCATTGTGGTGATGGCCGGCCTGGCGGCGTTCGGCATTCTGGCTTCGATCGCCTGGCTGTGGCGGCGTCCGGAGCCGGTGGTCAAGCTCGATTTGTTCCGTAGCTACGCCTTTGCCAGTTCAAACCTGATGATTTTTTTTGTCGGGTTTGTTCTCTACTCCGGGTCGGTGCTGCTGCCGATGCTGGTCCAGGCTGACTTTGGCTACGATGCCACCACTGCCGGGCTGGTGCTGTCGCCGGGGGGGATACTGCTGTTGCTGCTGATGCCGCTGACCGCCCGGGTGGTCAACCGGGTGGAACCGCGCTACCTGATTGCCGCCGGTATGCTGCTGGTGGCGGCCGGACTGGCGGCCGGGGCCCTGATAACCCCTCAGACCGATTACGTCGGTTTTGTCGGGCTGAGAATTTTGCAGGTTCTTGGCCTGCCGCTGATTTTTATTTCCGCCACCACCCTGGCCTTTGCCGGGGTGCCGGCCGCTGATTCCAGCAACGCGTCAGCCATTGTGTCGCTGATGCGCAATATCGGCGGCAGCGTCGGGATCGCTTTGGTGACCAACAGGATGATTCACAGCCAGCAAATCGAACAAACCGCCCTGGTGGCCAACCTGACCGGGGGCAACCCCGGCTACGGCGGTAATATTGCCGCCATCAGCCAGTATCTGGTCAGCCACGGGATGGCGACTGACGCTGCCCGGGCTGTCGCCCACGGGGCGGTCTACCGCGAGCTGGCCCACCAGGCCAGTGTTCTGGCTTTCCGCGATGCCTACGCCTATCTGGCGATCATTGCCGCCGTGCTGGCCGGGCTGGCCCTGCTGATGCCGCGTTGCAACCTGCGGTCGGGAAGCAGTCCGGCTGAACAAATGCACTGAGCGATCAAATTCAGTAATAACCAGGGGGGGATGACGGTGAAGGATGCTGACAAAGGACTGAGGCGGGATATCAGTTTTTTCCCGGCCCTGACCGTTGTGGTAGGGACGATCATCGGGGCCGGGGTGTTCATGAAGCCGGCGGTGGTGCTGCAATACGTCGGCGGTTCGGAAGGACTGGCGATTGCCGCCTGGGTGATCGGTGGACTGATGGTGCTGACCGGCGGGCTGACGGTGGCCGAGCTGGGGGCAACCATTCCCCGTACCGGCGGGGGG
>JAOAFP010000003.1:12206-34506 GCA_026416215.1 Negativicutes bacterium
ATGTGTATAAGAGACAGTCCTCAATGAGATCTACGGGCCGACGGCCGCTTATATGTTCGGCTGGATGCGGACGGTGGTGTTTGCCCCGGCCACCCTGGCTGCCCTCGGCCTCTATTTCGGCACTTTTTTCACCCGCACGTTCGGTATGGACGACCAGGCGATAACCTGGGTGGCGTTTTTTGTCCTTCTGTTCCTGATGATCGTCAACGTACTGGGGGCCAGGTACAGCGGCTATTTCCAGGCGCTGGCCACGTCGGTCAAGATGATCCCGATTGCAGTTCTGGCGGTGGCCGGTTTGACCATGGGCAAAACTTCCATTCTTGAACCGGCTGTGACCGAGCCGGTTGGCGGATCCCTGGTCACCGGGCTGGGGCTGGCGGTACTGGCCACCCTGTTTGCCTACGACGGCTTCACCAACGTATCGTACATCGCCGGCGAGATGAAGAATCCGGCTCGGATCATTCCCCGGGCCACGGTGCTGGGGGTGGGTGTCGTCATCGTTGCCTACCTGGGGGTCAACATCGGACTGTACCGGACCTTTCACAACACGGAGATGCTGCAGCTGATGCGGGCTACATCGGTGCAGGCGGCCTTGCAGCTGATCGGCGACCTGGGGGCGCGAATGATCAACATAGGAATAATGATCTCGATTTTTGGTTGCATGAACGGTTACCTACTCACCCTGGCCAGGATGCCGTATGTAATGGGGGTCAACCGCCAACTGCCGCTGTCCGGCTGGTTTGCCAGGATCCACCCCAGATTTGCCACGCCGGTCAACAGCATAATCTTTATCGTGGTTTTCTCCTGGTTGGAACTGGGACTGGACGCTGACTGGCTGACCAACTTCTCCATCCTGTCGCTGTGGGGGTTCTACATCATGGTGTTCTGGGGGCTGTTCCGGCTGCGGCGTCAGCAACCCGGGCGGGTTCGCCCGTTCCGGGTGCCGCTGTACCCGCTGGTGCCGGCCGTGGCCCTGACCGGAGGTCTGGCGGTGTTTATTGCCACTTTTGTCGGCGACCCGGTCATGTCGGCCGCCTCCTGCGGCCTGACCCTGATCGGCCTGCCGGTGTTGTGGCTGGTCAGGCGGCGGCAATGAACGGCGGCCGGCCGTCCAATTGCTTTTCCCGGCTGGCGCTGATATAATGACTGGCGTGTTTGGTAAATTTTCATTTAAACGAAACGGAGAGCGGGAATGGAAGAGGAACGGAGTCTGGTGCTGGTCAAACCGGACGGAGTGGAGCGCGGGCTGGTTGGCGAGGTGATCGGCCGGTTTGAGCGCCGGGGGCTGAAGATCGTCAATCTACGGATGCTGACCATGAGCCGGGATATGGCTGAACAGCATTACGCCGAGCACAAAGGCAAAGGATTTTACCCCGGACTGATCGACTACATCACCTCCGGCCCGCTGGTAGCTATGGAAGTGGCGGGCTGGCAGGCGATCAGGGTGGTGCGGGCCATGGTCGGGGCCACCGATCCGGTTGAGGCCGCCCCAGGGACCATCCGCGGCGACCTGGCTCTGCTGAAGGGGGAAAATATAATCCACGCCTCGGACAGTCCGGGTAGTGCCGAGCGGGAACTCCAGCTGTTTTTCCCCGGGAGGGGCTGGTGGCTGTAGCCGGCGTCAGCACCGGCCGGGGGGATGACGGGCTGACCGACTTGCCGGGAGGGCGGCGGGTCAAGAAATCTGATCCCAGGATCGAAGCCAACGGTGAAATTGACGAACTGGTGGCGACGCTGGGGATGGTGCGGGCCAAACTGGACGACAGCCACAGCCGGATCGAGGTTCTGGCCATTCAGCACCGGTTGCAGGAAATCATGACGATGGTGGCGGCAGGCAGCGTTCAGTGGCAGGATGTGCCGGCACTGGAAGAAATCGAACATTCGTTGAGGGTGCTGGCCGCCGGGCTGCCCGAACAGCACCGGTTCATAGTGCCCGGCGACTCGGAGGTGGCAGCGATGTTCGATCTGGCCCGGACGGTGGCCCGGCGGGCCGAGCGGGCGCTGTGGCGGCTGGCTGACACCGGTCCGGTGGCCCGGACGGCTATGGTCTATCTGAACCGCTTGTCGGACTGGTGTTTTCAGCAGGAGAGGCTGTGCCTGCAGCAGAAGCAGACCGGGCCTAGCCGGCGCCGGCGGCCGCGCCGTCGGACCGAAAACGACACTGGCAGATGATTGGGAGGGAATGTTTTGAAAGAGTACAAGGGCGAACAGATACGCAACATCGTGGTGGCGGCGCACGGAGGGGCGGGTAAAACCAGCCTGTGCGACGCGTTTTTGTTCAACAGCGGGGCGGTGAACCGCCAGGGCCGGGTGGACGACGGAAGCTCGGTGCTTGACTTTGAACCGGAAGAACAGAAGCGCCGGGTGACCATCAGCGCCGCCCTGGCCCCCTGCGAATGGAAGGACTGCAAAATCAACTTCATTGACACCCCGGGTACCAGCGATTTTTACGCCGAGGTGATCGGGGGGATGCGGGCGGCCGACAGTGCCCTGGTGGTTATTTGTGCCAACGCCGGGGTGGAGGTGCTGACCGAAAAGATTTGGCTGGAAGCCGGGGACCGGTCGGTGCCGAGGCTGGCATTCATTAACAAGATGGATCGCGAGCACGCTGATTTTGACCGGGTGCTGGCAGCGATGAAGGACAGGCTGGACGGGGTGATCGTGCCGGTACAGCTGCCGATTGGGGCGGAGTCGTCTTTCCGGGGAATTGTCGACCTGCTGGAAAACAAGGCTTACATGCCGGAAGAAGCACCAATTCCAGCCGAGATGGCCGAGGCGGTTGAACTGGCTCGGATGCAGCTGGTGGAGGCGGCGGCTGAGGGTGACGACGAGCTGCTGGAGAAGTATCTCGACGGTGGGGAGCTGAGCGAGGAGGAAGTGCGTATCGGGCTGCTAAAGGCGGTGTCGGCCGGCAGGGTCACACCGGTGCTGTGCGGGTCGGCGACGAAGAACGTCGGTGTCAAACAGCTGATGAACGCCGTTGTCAGGTTTATGCCGTCGCCGGCCGCGGTGGTGGCTCGGGGAGTCAGGCCGGGCAGTGATGAACCGGTTGAGCGGAAGGCCGCCGATCCGTTCTCGGCCCTGGTGTTCAAGACCACTGCCGATCCATTTGTCGGCCGGCTGAGTTTTGCCCGGTTGTTTTCCGGCCAGCTAAAGGCTGACATGCCGGTATACAACGCCAATAAAGGCAAAACCGAGAAAATCGGTGGCCTGTTCACCCTGCGCGGCAAGCAGCAGGAACCAATGACCGTTGCCCATGCCGGCGATATCGTAGTACTGGCCAAGCTGCAGGATACCGGAACCGGCGACACCCTGTGCTCGAAGGAGAGTCCGGTTGAGTATCCCGGCATCATTTTCCCCTCCCCCAATTACATCATGGCGGTTGAGGCCAAAAAGAAGGGGGATGAGGATAAAATCAGCGGGACGCTGCAGCGGATTGCCGACGAAGACCCCACCTTCAAATTTGAACGCAATACCGAAACCGGCCAGCTGCTGATCCGCGGAATGGGCGATCAGCACATAAACATAATTCTCGAACGAATGAAGCGTAAGTTTGGTGTTGAGGTCAACCTGACTCCGCCCAAGGTGGCCTACCGGGAAACTATCCGCTGCAAGGCCAAGGCCGAGGGCAAGCACAAGAAGCAGTCGGGCGGTCGCGGCCAGTACGGCCACGTCTGGCTGGAAATCGAGCCGCTGCCGAGCGGGGGCGGTTTTGAATTCGTCGATAAAATTTTTGGCGGGGCAGTGCCCAACAACTATATTCCGGCTGTCGAAAAAGGAGCCCGCGAAAGCTTTGCCAAGGGTCTGGTGGCCGGTTATCCGATGGTGGACGTACGGGTGACACTGTTCGACGGGTCCTACCACGACGTCGACTCCTCCGAGCTGGCATTTAAGCTGGCCACTTCGATCGCCCTGAAAAAGGCCGTTCCCCTGGCCAAGGGCATTCTGCTCGAGCCGATTTACAACGTGGAGATCACCGTGCCGGAAGCCAATATGGGTGACGTCATGGGTGACCTAAACACCCGGCGCGGGCGGCCGCAGGGCATGGAGAACATCGGTCGCGGGCTGGGAGTGGTTAAAGCCCAGGTGCCGCTGGCCGAAATGTTCAGCTACGCCATTGACCTGCGGTCGATGACCCAGGGGCGGGGCTCGTTTGTTATGTCGTTCTCGCACTATGAGGAAGTCCCACACAATATCGCCGAGGGCATAATTGCCGAGGCACTGAAAAACAGGCAGGAAGACGACGAATAACAGCAACGGGAGCGATAGAGCCAGAATAGAAAGGTGGGGCGACGGGGTTGTCCCGCCTTTCCTTATGGTTGGCACTGGCGGAAGGTATGGACAATTACAGTAAATCGGTGCTGGCCAACGGCCTGCGGGTGGTGACGATGGCGATGCCGCAGGCGCGGACGGTGGCCTGCGGGGTCTGGCTGGGCAGCGGCGCCCGGCAGGAAGCCGGCAGGCAACACGGCGCCGCCCATTTCATCGAGCATATGATGTTCAAGGGAACCGAACGCCGGTCAGCCCGTCAGCTGTCGGAGGAGGTTGAGGAGCAGGGCGGCTCGTTCAATGCCTGCACGGCCAAGGAGAAGACCAGTTATTACATCCGGATGCTCGACAGCCACGCCGGGCTGGCACTCGACATTTTAAGCGATATTCTGCTGAACTCGCGGTTTGACCCTGAAGACATCGAACGGGAGCGTCAGGTGATCAGCGAGGAGATCAACAGTTGCGAGGACTGCCCTGAGGAACTGGTGTTTGACCTACATATGGCGGCGATCTGGCCTGATCACCCGCTGGGACGTACCATTCTCGGCGACCGGCCGGCGGTGGCCGGACTGCGGCGGGAGGATCTTATGGCGTTCCGGCGGCAGCACTACCTGGCCGGCAACATGGTGCTGGTTCTGGCCGGCAACATCGATCACCGGACAGCCGTCCGGCTGGCCGAACAGTATTTTGCCACCGTGCCGGCCGGTGAGCCGGGGACGGGGGTTGGCCCGCCGGTCATGCAGCCGGCCATCACCGTTCAGGAAAAAGACCTCGAGCAGGTGCAGTTCTGCTTTGGCGTCAACGGCCTTAAGGCCTTTGACGGGCGGATGTACATCCTGCACGTTCTGAACAATATTCTGGGCGGCGGTCCGGCCTCGCGGCTGTTTCAGACCATCCGCGAGGATCACGGCCTGGCTTACTCGATCTGCTCGTTGCCGGTAGGCTATCGCGACTGCGGGACGCTGGTGGTGCACGGGGCGGTCCGGCGGGAAAACTTCCCGGCCGTCTGCCAGCTGCTGGCCACCGAACTGGCCGGGCTGCGCGCGGGCAACATTGCCGACCGCGAGCTGCACCGGGCCAAGGAGCAGATAAAATGCAGCCTGCTGATGGGGCTGGAGAGCTCGGGGGCGGTAATGAACCGGGCCGGCAACGTTGAAATCGCCCTCGGGCGGTACTTGCCGGTTGACGAGGTATTGGCCGGCATCGACCGGGTTGACCGGTCGGCGGTGGTGGAGATGGCCAGGGAAATCCTGAATGTGCCGGCTGCCCTGACCGTGCTGGGGGGGATTGAACGCCGGGAGGTGGAGAGGAGTTGCTGGTGGTGAGCGAACAGCCTGGCAGACGGGGTTTTGCGGCCGTCAGCTGCTACCGTGACCGGCTGGTGGCCCTACCGCAGCGGGCAACGGCTGGCAGCGCCGGCTACGATATTTTGGCGGCTGACGACGTAGTGCTGCCGGCTGGGGAGGTAACCGTGGTACCGACCGGAATCAAGGCTTACATGCAGCCTGATGAATACCTGGGCATCCATATCCGTTCGGGGCTGGCCGTCCGGCATGGTTTGATGTTAATCAACGGGCAGGGTATAATAGACAGCGATTACTTCGACAATCCTGACAACGAAGGGCATATTCTGGTGGCGGTGTACAACGCCGGCCGCGAGGATTTCCGGCTGGAGCGCGGCCAGCGGTTTGCCCAGGCTATATTTTACAAGTATCTGCTGGCCGATGACGACCAGCCCGGCGGCACCCGCCGGGGCGGGCTGGGGAGCACCGGCGGCAAAAGCGGGCGGATTGATCCGGTTGCCGGCTGAAATATCTTAAAGTGCGGTGAGGCGAAGGTATGGTAAGGGTAATGGTGTGCGGAGCCCTGGGGCGGATGGGCCGGGAGGTGGTGAAAACGGTGGTTGGCGACGACCGGTTGCAGCTGGTGGCGGCGGTTGATATCAGGGCCGACGGTCAGGACGCCGGTGCAGCGGCCGGCCTGAAAACCGGGGTGACGGTAGTGCGGGATCTGACGGCGGCCATCGAAGCCAGCCACCCGGATGTGGGGGTGGATTTCACCCAGCCGGCGGCGGCCATGGCCAATATCCGGACCATGCTGGCCGCTGGCGTCCGGCCGGTGGTGGGTACCACCGGGCTGACGCTCGGCGACCTTGATGAAGTTGGCCGGCTGTGCGATCAGACCGGGCTGCCAGCCCTGATCGCCCCCAATTTCGCCCTGGGAGCGGTGCTGATGATGAAGCTGGCAGTGGAAGTGGCCCGCTACATGCCGCAGGTGGAAATAATCGAGCTGCATCACGACCAGAAACTGGACGCGCCGTCAGGCACGGCACTGCGGACCGCCCAGCTGATTGCCGCCGTGCGGGGTGAGCTGCGCCAGGGGCACCCCGAAGAGGAAGAGAAGCTGGCCGGGGTGCGGGGAGGTACGGTGGCCGGCATACCAGTTCACAGCGTCAGGCTGCCGGGCTACGTGGCCCACCAGGAGGTCATCTTCGGCGGGTTGGGACAAACCCTGACCATCCGCCACGACTCGATCAGCCGCGAATCATTTATGCCGGGGGTGGCGCTGGCTTGCCGGAAGATAACCGGCGCCCACGGACTGGTGTACGGACTGGAAAATATCATGTAGCCGGGCCGGGGGCGGCGGGGAAGAGGATGGAGGAGCGACAGGTGATGAGCAGGTACAACGTGGCAATCCTGGGGGCAACCGGGGCGGTTGGCCAGGAATTTCTCAAAATCATCGAACAGCGGAATTTTCCTTTTGCAAAACTGAAACTACTGGCTTCAGAGCGGTCGGCCGGCAGGACCATCGGCTTCATGGGACAGGAGTACGTGGTTGAGGAGGCCAGACCCCAGTCGTTTGCCGGGGTGGACCTGGCTTTGTTTGCCGGGGGGGCGGCCAGCAGACAGCTGGCACCGGAAGCGGTTAGCCGGGGGGCAGTGGTAATCGACAATTCCAGCGCGTTCCGTATGGACGACGACGTGCCGCTGGTAGTGCCGGAGGTCAACTCCGGCGATTTGCACCGGCACCGGGGGATCATTGCCAATCCCAACTGTTCAACCATTATCATGGTGGTGGTGCTCAAGCCGCTGCACGACCAGGCCGGGCTAAAACGGGTGGTGGTGTCGACCTATCAGGCGGTGTCGGGAGCGGGCAAGGAGGCGATCGACGAACTGGACACCCAGGTGCGGACCTGGCTGGCCGGCGGGGAGATGAAGGCAGACATCCTGCCGGTGGCATCGTTGCCCCGGCACTATCCGGTGGCCTTCAACCTCATCCCCCAGATCGACGTGTTTCTTGATAACGGCTTCACCAAGGAAGAAATGAAGATGGTGCGGGAGACCCACAAAATTCTCCACGATGACAGTATCGGCATTGTACCCACCACGGTCAGAGTACCGGTTTATCGTAGCCATTCTGAATCGCTCAGCCTTGAGTTCATTCACTCCATATCGCCGGAAGAGGCCAGGGCCGTCCTCAGCCGGGCACCGGGGGTGATCGTCGAGGACAGGCCGGAGGAACAGGTATACCCAATGCCGCTGTACACCTCCCACCGCGATGAAGTGTTTGTCGGGCGGATCCGGGCTGACCACACCGTGCCCCACGGTCTGAGCCTCTGGTTGGTTGGTGACCAGATCCGCAAGGGGGCGGCCTTAAACGCCATTCAAATCGCCGAGTATATGATAGCCAATCGGCTGCTCGGCGGCTGATCAGGCAGCCGGGCCGGCACCGGTGGCGACCGGGTGAAATCATTTGCGAATGCAAAGCATAATAATGTGAATACTATCTACATCTACAGGGGGTTTTATGAGTAATCACTTTGGACGGGTGATCACGGCCATGGTCACACCGTTTACCGCCGACGGCAGGGTGGACTACAACGCTGCTGCCCGGCTGGCGAACTTTCTGATCGACACCGGCTCGGACGGAGTGGTGGTGTCGGGCAGCACCGGCGAGGCCGCCACTCTCAGCGACGAGGAAAAAATAAATCTGTTCCGCACGGTGGTGGAGGCTGTCGGCGGCCGGGGGACGGTAATCGCCGGCACCGGCACCAATGATACCCGGGATACGGTGATGATGACCCAGGAAGCCGAAAAAATCGGGGCAAACCTGGCAATGGTGGTCGGGCCATATTACAACAAACCCACCCAGGAAGGGTACGTCCGCCACTTTCGCACCGTGGCCGAAAACACCGGCCTGCCGATCATGATCTACAACGTGCCGGGACGGACGGCCGGCAACATCCTGCCGGCCACGGTGGCACAGCTGTCCCAGATCAGCAATATCGTGGCGATCAAGGAAGCCAGCGGCAACCTGGAACAGGTCAGCGAGATCGCCCGTCTGGCCGGCGACAGCTTCATGATTTACTCCGGCGACGATATACTGACCCTGCCGATGCTGGCGCTGGGGGCCAGGGGGGTAGTTAGTGTGGCCGGCCATGTGGTGGCCTCCCCTCTGCAGAAAATGATCGCCGCTTTTCTGGCCGGGGATCTGGAAACCGCCCGGACCGAACACTTGCGGCTGGTACCGTTTTTTAGGGCGATATTCTGCACCACCAATCCGATCCCGATTAAGGCGGCGGTCAGTCTGCTCGGCCAGTGCCAGCACTTTGTCCGCTCGCCGCTGGTTGAGGCCTCGCCGGCCGAATTTGAAACCGTCCGCCGGGCGATGAACGACCTGGGACTGACGGTGTAAGTCATGAACCGACAGTCCCGGCCGGCCAGTGGCAAGCTTCAGGTCATCCCGCTCGGCGGGCTGACTGAAATCGGGAAGAATATGACGGTGTTTCGCTGGCAGGACGACATTATTGTCGCCGACTGCGGGCTGAAATTTCCCGACGATGAAATGCTGGGGATCGACATGGTCATCCCCGATATGACCTATCTGCAGGAAAATGCTGACAGGGTGCGGGCGGTTATGCTCACCCACGGCCACGAGGACCATATTGGTGCCCTGCCTTACTTCCTTCGTCAGTTCAACGTGCCGGTCTACGGGTCGCGGCTGACCTTAGGGCTGGTGGCCAGCAAGCTCAGGGAGCACAACCTGACCGACCGGACATTGATCCCGATAGCCTCCGGCCAGACGGTGGCTGCCGGCGCGTTCAGCGTCCAGTTCATCAGGGTGACTCACAGCATTGCCGACGCGATGTGCCTGGCTATAACTTCCCCGGTCGGGACGGTGGTCCATACCGGCGACTTCAAATTTGACCAGAGCCCGGTGGACGGCAACCCTACCGATTACCAGCGGCTGGCCGAGCTGGGGGCCAGGGGGGTGCTGGCCCTGCTGTCGGACAGCACCAACGCCGAGCGACCCGGGTACACGATGGGCGAACGCTCGGTGGGGGAAACCCTGGACGAAGCCTTGCGCAACGCCCGCGGCCGGGTGCTGGTAGCCACCTTCTCCTCCAATATCCACCGCGTACAGCAGGTGCTGGACGTAGCCTGGAAGTACGGGCGGCGGGTGGCGGTGATTGGCCGCAGCATGGAGAATGTGGTCAAAATTGCCGCTGAGCTGGGCTATATCAATATCCCCGACCGGCTGCTGGTGTCGATCGACGATATCGACGGCATCCCGCCCGAACAGATGATCATAATGACCACCGGCAGTCAGGGAGAACCGATGTCAGCCCTGTCGCGGATGGCCAGCAACGAACACCGCAAGGTCAGCATTACTCCTGGCGACACGGTGGTGATATCGGCTCAGCCGATACCGGGTAACGAAAAAATGGTGGCCCGGACGGTGGACAACCTGTTCCGTCAGGGGGCGGACGTCATCTACCAAAAAACTTCGGGGATGCACGTGTCGGGGCACGCCAGCCAGGAAGAACTGAAACTGATGATCAACCTTGTCCGGCCGCGGTATTTTATCCCGGTGCACGGTGAATACCGGATGCTGATGAACCACGCCAAGCTGGCGATTGAGTTGGGGATTGATGGCCGGGATATCGTTATCGCTGACAACGGCAGCGTAATCGAGATGGATTCGGAGTCGGTCGGCATTGCCGGCAAGGTGGCGGCCGAGACGATCATGGTTGACGGGCTGGGGATCGGCGATGTCGGCAATATTGTCATGCGTGACCGCCGTCAGCTCAGCCAGGACGGAATCATCATCGTGGTCAGCACCGTTCACCGGCCCAGCGGCATGGTGGTAGCCGGCCCGGAGGTGGTGTCGCGGGGGTTTGTGTACATGAAGGAGGCCGAGGATCTGATGGCCGAGCTGCGCGAGGCGGCTGGACAGGCGATGGGCCGGTGCCTCGACCACCAGCAGACCGACTGGACCAGCCTGAAAACTGCAATCCGCGACGCGATCGGCCGGGTGGTGTATGCCAAAACCCACCGCCGGCCAATGGTTATCCCGATAATTATGGACGTCGAGTAGCGGCCGGCCGGCTGATGGTGTCCCGCCGGCCGGCGGGACTGCGTTCGGATTGCGGCCGGCCGGCGAAAAACTACCCCCGCTGCGGCGGGGGATTTTTTTTGCCGGCGACTATTGCCTACATATTGTGGATGACGTAAAATAATCCCCGTTAGGCAACAATATATTGTGGAGGAGACTATGCGTTGTCCTTTCTGCGAAGCCATTGACAGCAAGGTGGTGGACTCGCGGTCGACTGACGAGTGTCTGGCCATCCGCCGCCGCCGGGAGTGCCAGAGCTGCGGCCGGCGGTTCACCACCTACGAAACCATTGAAATGACCCCGATCATCGTGATCAAGAAAGACGGCAGCCGGGAACGGTTTGAGCGCAAAAAAGTGCTGAACGGGATGATGATCGCCTGCGAAAAACGGCCGGTGGGGCTGGAGACCCTGGAACAGGCGGTGCTGGCTATTGAAAACTCGCTGCGTCAGCGCGGGCAGGGCGAGGTGCGCAGCCAGGAGGTCGGGGAAAGGGTAATGGAGAAGCTGAAGGAGATCGATCAGGTGGCCTACGTAAGGTTTGCCTCGGTCTATCGGCAGTTCGCCGACATCAACAGTTTTGTCCGGGAACTGGAAAATCTGAGAAACAGGAACTGACGGGGGAGGAAAGATGTTCAGCAGGATCAGGAAGCGGGACGGCCGGGAGGTTAATTTTTCCGAGGCCAAAATAACCGACGCCATTTTCCGGGCGGCGAAGGCGGTGGGCGGGGAAGACCGCCGGACTGCGCTGGAACTTACGTTAAAGGTAATAGATTTCCTGAGGCAGAAATACCAGGATCAGCTTTTTGGCGTTGAAGATGTTCAGGATGCGGTGGAAAAGGTGCTGATCGAGGCCGGGCATGCCAGGACGGCCAAGGCGTACATCCTCTACCGGGCCGAGCGGACGCGGATTCGCGAGGGCAAATCCGATCTGATGGACACTGTGTCCGACATCCTGGTGGAAACCAGCCGGGAAAATGCCAACGTATCAAACTCGCCGTCGGCAAAGATGCTGCAGATTGCCAGCGCTGCCAGCAAGGCTTACTACCTCAACCGGCTGATCCCTGACGATATGGCCAAAGCTCATACCGGCGGCGACATCCATATCCACGACCTGGATTTTTACGGCAAAACCCTGACCTGCGTACAAATCCCACTGGGACGGCTGCTGCGGGAAGGATTCAACAACGGGCATGGTTACATCCGGCCGCCGCGGCGGCCGGCTTCGGCTACCGCCCTGGCGGCGATTATTCTCCAGAGCTCGCAGAATGATATGCACGGCGGCCAGTCGTTTGCTTTCTTTGACCGCGACCTGGCCCCGTTCATGACCGACGCCGACGAGGACGAGATCTTCCAGGCGATGGAGGCCCTGATCTACAACCTCAACAGCATGCACAGCCGAGCTGGGGCTCAGGTGCCGTTTTCCAGCCTGAACCTGGGCACGGAGACTGACGAGGTTGGCCGGGCGATTACCCGCAACCTGCTGCTGGCCTACGAACGGGGGCTGGGACACGGGGAAAACCCGATTTTCCCCAACATCATCTTCCGGCTCAAAGCCGGGGTCAACCTCAATCCCGGCGATCCCAACCACGACCTGTTTCAGCTGGCCATGAGGGTGGCCGCCCGCCGTCTCAATCCCACCTTCAGCTTTATGGATTCGTCCTTTAATGCCCCGTACGGCGATCAAGTCAGCTACATGGGTTGCCGGACCAGGGTGATTGCCAACCGCCGCGGTCCGGCCGTAACCGACGGGAGGGGCAACCTGAGCTTTACCACCATCAACCTGCCGCGGCTGGCGCTGAGGTCCGGCGGCCGCCTGCCGCTGTTCTATCAGTATCTGGGAGATATGGTCCGGCTGGTGGCAGCCCAGCTCTTCCACCGGTTCCGGATCCAGGCCCGGCTGAAAGTGAAGGACATGCCGTTCCTGATGGGGCAGAAACTCTATCTTGGTTCGGAAAACCTCGGTCCCGACGATCCGATCGAAAGCTGCATAGTTAACGGCACCCTGTCGATCGGTTTTATCGGCCTGGCCGAGACCCTGACTGCCATCTGCGGCCAGCACCACGGGCAGAGCGACGACGCCCAGCGGCTGGGGCTGGAGATCATCGGCCGACTGCGGCAGCTGACCGATGAAATGGCCGAACAGTACGATCTCAACTACACCCTGCTGGCCACCCCGGCCGAGGGGCTGGCCGGGCGGTTTGTCCGGCTTGACCGTCGGGAGTATGGCGTGATCGCTGGGGTGACTGACAAGGAGTACTACACAAATTCGTTTCACGTACCGGTGGGCCACCCGATAAGCGCCGTCGACAAGATCAGCCGGGAAGGACCGTACCACCGGCTGGCCAACGCCGGCCACATCGGTTATGTTGAATTTTCCGCCCCGCCCTACCGCAACCTGACGGCGGTCGAGGATTTGCTTCGCCATATGCAGAAAAGCGATGTCGGATACGCCGGAATTAATTTCCCGATTGATTTTTGCGAAAGCTGCAAATTCATCGGGGTGATCGAGCAGGACAGCTGTCCGAACTGTGGCGGGGAGACTCGCCGGCGGAGAATGCGGCGGCGGTGTAATGGCGGGGCATGAAAATCAGGCTGGCCGGTATTGAGCGGGACAGCGTGGTGGACGGGCCGGGCCTGCGGCTGGTGTTCTTTGCCCAGGGCTGCATCCACGCCTGCCCGCACTGCCACAACCCCGGCAGCTGGTCAATGACCGGCGGCAGCAAGTTTTCCCTGGCGCGGCTGAAACAGGAGATCGACAATGCTCGGCTGATTCGCGGCATTACCCTGTCGGGAGGGGAACCGCTGCTGCAAGCCGGGGGAATGGCTGAGCTGGCTGCCTATGCCCGGCAAAAGCAGCTGTCGGTCATGGTTTACACCGGATTCACCTGGGAGGAAATCATTGGGCACCTTCGCCTGCGGCGCCGGCCGGCGCTGGACAAGCTGATCGCCTGCACCGATATCCTGGTGGATGGACGCTACATACACCAGCTGCGGGATTTGCGCCTGCTGTACCGCGGCAGCAGCAACCAGCGGGTGATTGACGTGCAGAAAACCCTGAGGCTGGGACGGATCACTGAGATTGACGATTCTGAGCTGCTATGCTGGTGCTGACGGCATGAAGCGCAGTCTGCGGGCGGGGCGGCCGGACGGCCGGGGAGCGCCCGGGCGGATTAAAAAATAGGGTTCCATGCCGGTCAAACAGGACCAATTGGGAGGAATAATGAAGAAAATTTTGGCATTCTGCCTGACCCTGGCGGTCTGGGCCCTGCCGGCCGGACCGGCTGCGGCGTTCACAGCCCTCGGCACACCTCAGAAAAGCGATTACGCCGGCTGGCCGGAACTGCCGATGTCCGGCCGCGATAGCGGCGGGCAGCTGATGCTGGCTGACAGCCCTGAATACGTCGAGCGGTTTGGCGTAACCTTCGCCGCTGAGACGAGCGGCGAAGGGCGGCTGTTTGTCCATCAGGTCAACAATACCGGCCAGCCGATGCGGATTGCCATCCTGCTGACCAACGACGGAAACGCCCCGGTCAGGGTGGAACGGCGGACGGCGTGCTGGGCCGGGCCGGGGCTGGATTACCTGGCGCTTGGCCGCAAGGTTATGCTTGACTGGCTGAGCCGGCAGAGCGGTCAGATCAGGGAGCGTCCGCTGGTTATCGCCGTTCCGGCCGGGGCGACGGTCGAGCTGGACAGTGAGCTGTCGCGGCAGCTGTTCACCGAAAACCATCAGCTGATCACCGGCATCTGGGACTGGCGGGCCGGCGGCCGTCTGACGGTAAGGGTGCTGGCTCTGCCGGCCGGCCGGTCGCCGCTGGACAGCTGGCAGTCAGCCGAACAACTGCCGCCGGACGGCATTCACCCCTACGGGACATACCCGGCTGCCCTGCGGGTGCTGACGGCCGACCGGCCGTTTGACAGCGATGGCGGGCCGGTGAGGATTTCGCTGGGCGACAACCAGTACGACCGCTGGCTGCAGGGGAGGGCCGGCGGGCAGGCTGTGGAAAACCAGGGCAACTATGGCCTGCTGTACCGGCTGACCATTCCCAGCAAAGGCAGACGTCCGTTCGACATCTACCTGGCGGCCACCGGCGGGGTGCACGCCGGTGCGGTATGGCTGTTCAGCCCGGCGGTGGGCAACAACCCGATCCAGACGCCGTACTTCGGCATGTGGTACGGGGCGGAGGTTGCCGGTCTGGCGAGGGTATGGTATATTGGCAGTGCTGATGGCGGGACTACGGTGCAGATGCTGTGGTCGCCGCCCGGATCGTCAAATTTGCCGGTCCGGCTGCTGCTCGTCCCGCGTTGACCGGTGCCGGGGGCGTCAGCTTAGTCAGACAGGATGGTGTAGCGAATAATGGAATGGAAAGCCGGGACAAAACTGCACGGCTTCAAGTTGGTGCGCGAGGATGAAGTAAGGGAGATCAACGCCCGGGCGCTGTTGTTTGAACACATCAAAACCGGGGCCAGACTGCTCTGGCTGGCCAGCGACGAAGACAACAAGGTGTTTTCAATTGCTTTCCGCACCCCGCCGCCCGACAACACCGGTCTGCCCCACATTCTGGAACACGCCGTGTTGTGCGGTTCGCGCAAGTTTACCGGCAAGGAGCCGTTTGTCGAGCTGGTCAGGGGTTCGCTGAACACTTTTCTCAACGCCATGACCTACGCCGACAAGACGGTGTACCCGGTGGCCAGTCGCAATCACAAGGACTTCCGCAATCTGATTGACGTTTATCTTGACGCGGTGTTCTTCCCGGCCATCTATCACCGTCCTGAGGTCTTCCGCCAGGAGGGATGGCACTACCAGATCGACAGCCCCGAACAGGAACTGACTATCAACGGCGTGGTTTACAATGAAATGAGAGGGGTGTTTTCCAGTCCCGGCAACCTGCTGCAGCGCAAGGTGATGCAGGCCCTGTTTCCTGACAATATGTACGGGTTCGAATCGGGCGGCGTGCCGGATGCCATTCCCGAGCTCACCTATGAAAAATTCCTCGAATTTCACCGCCAGCATTACCATCCCGGCAATGCCTGGCTGTTTGTGTACGGCGACGCTGAAATTGCCGAAACCCTGGCCTTTATCGACAGCGAATACCTCAGCCGGTTTGAGCGGCGCCGGGAAGTGGTGAAGCTGCCCAGACAGCCTGCGTTTGACCAGAAACACAACCTGACCGCCGAATTCGCTGTGCCGGCCGACGAAAAGAGCGACGGCAAGAGCATTCTCAGCCTGAGCTGGGTGGTGGGGGACACATCCAGGCCTGACGTCACGCTGGCGTTTGCGGTTCTGGGCGATATCCTGGTTGACAACGAAGCGGGCATAATCAAGCGGGCCCTGCTCGAACAGGGTATCGGCCGGGAGATCACAGTCAGCCTGGACACCACCATCCAACAGCCGGTGTTTACCATTGCCGCCTGGGACGCCCGCATCCACCAGCAGGCTGAGTTTGAGGCGGTGATCTACGATTGCCTGACCCGGCTGGTGGAGAGGGGAATCAGCAGCAAGCTGCTGCAAGCCTCGCTCAGCTATCACGAATTCAGGCTGCGCGAGGCCGATTTCCTGCACTATCCCAAAGGGCTGGTGTACAACCTGCGCTGCCTCGGGACCTGGCTGTACGACCACGACCCGCTGCTGCCGCTGAAGTATGAGCCGGTGCTGGCGAAGCTGAAAAAGGAAATCGAGGAAGGCAGCGGTTACTTCACCGGTCTGATCAGCAAGTATCTGCTGGAAAACACCCACTGCGCGGCTGTTACTTTGCGGCCGCGGCCGGGGCTGGAGGAAAAACGGGCTGGGGAAAAAAGGCGTAAATTGGCTGAGATCAAAGACCGGATCAAGGAACCGGCCCTCAGGCAGTTAATCGACGACTGTGCCGCCCTGAAGCGGTTCCAGGAAACCCCGGATAGTGCCGCCGATCTTGCCACCATTCCCTCGCTGTCGCTTGGAGATCTCGAACGACAGAGTCCGCTGTTGTCTGGGCGGGAGATTACCGTCGAGGGGCTGAAGGTTCTGTTTTTGCCTCTGTTTACCAATCGTATCGCCTACACCAGCTTTTATTTTGACTGCCGGGTGGTGCCGCAGAACCTTCTGCCCTATCTTTACCTGCTGGCTGATCTGCTGTCGCGAATTGACACCGGCCGTCACCGGTACGGGGAGCTGGATATGGCGATCAAACGGCACACCGGCGGGCTGAGCTTTGATGTCTGCGCGTTCGCCGACGTGCACGAGGCCGGGACTTACTGCCCGAAGTTTATCGTCCGGGGGCGGTCGCTGATCAATCACCTGCCCCAGATGTGCGAGCTGATTGGGGAAATTTTGGCCGACAGCCGGTTCAACGACCCGGAGCGGCTGCGGGAGCTGATCCGCGAACTGCGCACCAATCTGCGGGAGAATATGTTTGACAACGGGCGGAAAATCATCACCGCCCGTCTGCTCTCCTATTTTTCGCCGGCCGGCCGGTTCAACGAATACGGCGAGTTCAGCTATTACCGGTTTTTATGCAAGCTGGACGATGACTACCGCGATATGGCCAGGGACATTGAGACCAATCTGCAGCAGGTGGCGGCAATGGTATTTGACCGCAACCGCCTGCTGATCGGCCTGACCTGTGCCGAACGCGACCTGGAATTCTTCCGGCAGAGCATGGTCATGCTGGTGACCAGGCTGAACGACCAGCCGCTGCCGGCTCAGGCCTGCGACTTCGTGCTCAGCCCGGCCAACGAAGGCTTTGCCCTGGCAGCCCGGGTTCAGCATATCGTCAAAGGCTACGACTTCCGCCGGCTGGGAGTGTCGTATCACGGCAGCCTGAAGGTGGTGGAAACCATTCTTCAGTACGAGTACCTGTGGAATAAAATCCGCGTTCTCGGCGGGGCATACGGGCCGCTGGTACGGATTTCCCCCACCGGTGAGACCATCCTGGGTTCGTACCGCGATCCGCAGCTGACCGAAAGCTTGCGGGTATTTGACGGAACTGGCGGCTACCTCAGGCAGTTCAGTGCCGGCTCCCGGGATATGGAACGCTATATTATCGGTACGATCGGCCGCCTGGATTCCCCCCTGACCCCGGCGATGAAGGGGGAGAGATTTGTCACGCTTCGCCTGCAGAACCGCAGCGACGATGATATCCAGCGCGAGCGGGATGAGGTGCTGGCGACCACGGTGGCAGGGGTGCGAAAATGGGCGGATATGTTCGACGCGGTAGCTGCCGCCAACCACCTGTGCGTAATCGGCAGTGAACCGGCTCTGCTGTCGGCCAGGCACCTGTTCGGCAACATTGTGAGGGTGAATAATGAATAGGCAGTCCGGGCGCTGGCGGGCGCTGGTGGCCGATGACATACCGGTCAACGTCAAAATTCTCGTCCGCCTGCTGAATGAAGAGGGTCTGACCGCCGATACGGTTGCGGACGGGCAGGAGGCGGTGGCAGCGGCTCGGCGGGCCGACCCCCCATACGACATCATTTTTCTCGATCTTATGATGCCAGTGATGGACGGGCTGACTGCCACCAGACTAATCCGGGGACTGCCAGGCTACGCACAGGTGCCAATCGTGGCGGTTACTGCCAACGCGGCTCGGGCGATCAGCAAAGAGGCCTATTCGGTCGGAGTCAGCGATTTTGTTCTCAAACCGGTCGATGGCGAGCAAATCGCCGGGCTGCTGGCGAAACATATTCAGGGACTGCCGTCGCCGGGCTGCTGGAGGCCGGATGAGCAGACGGACAGATCGGAAAGTGGGGGCGGCCTGTTCGGGATCAACTACCAAAAGGCCAGACAGCGGCTGGGATGCGATGACCAGACCCTGCAGACCATGCTCAGCGAATTTTACACCAGCTACGGAGGTTTTTCGGTCGATTTCGACAAGGCCCTGACCGGCGACGGCAGCGACAGTCCGCTGCTGATGGTGCATAACCTGGCCGGTGTGGCGGCCAATCTCGGAGCTGACGGACTGGCGGGCACTGAGTGCTGACAGCTGGGACGAAATCAGCCGGGGCCGGGTAAAATTGCAAAAACACCTGGAAGCAGTGATAAAATCGTTGCATGATTGGCAAATTGCCGAGCGGCAGCGGTGGCGGGGCTGGCAGGCGGGCACGATCAAAAAGCCCAGTCTGCTGGTGATCGACGATGATCCGGTCGGGGGCAGAAAAATAGTGGCCGAACTTGAGAAGGAAGGCTATCAGGTGAGCTGGGCCAGAACCGGCGAACAAGGGCTGTCCCTCCTGGACAGACAAAAAGTAGACCTGATACTGCTGGATATTGTTCTCTCCGATGCTGACGGGCTGGAAATCTGCCGGCAGCTGAAGACTAGTCCGGTCACCGCCGGGGTGCCGGTGGTATTTGTCACGGCCATGGGGGACGACGACGTCATCCGCCGGGGGTTTGCCTACGGCGGGCAGGATTATGTGCGGAAACCGGTGAAGACCTTTGAGCTGCTGGCCAGGGTCAAAACTCACCTGACGATTAAGCAGACACAGGACCAGTTGGCTCAGCTTAACACCGAGCTCAACGAGGCCAATCGGATAGTCCGCGATCAGAACCGTCAATTGATTGAAACGATCAATGAACTGGAGACCGCTGCCATAACCGACGTTTTGACAGGGTTGAACAACCGGCGGTACATGCACACAAGACTGAGTGAGGCGATTGGCCTGGCTGGCCGGGGGATGAGCGGGTTTTCGCTGATTATGGCTGATATCGACTTTTTCAAGGCGGTCAATGACACGTACGGCCACAACGGCGGCGACAGCGTGCTGCGGGTGGTGGCTGAGACCATCCGGGCCGGGATTCGCAAAATTGACGTTGCTGCCCGTTGGGGTGGTGAGGAGTTTCTGGTGCTGCTGCCCGGGGTTGGGCTGGCTGAGGCGGCTGCCTGCGCCGAGCGGCTGCGGGCGGCGGTGGCCGGGCGTGAGCTGATGCTTGGCGACCGGTCGCTGAGAGTGACCATGTCGCAAGGGGTGGCCGAATGGCAGCCCGGCGACCGGGAGGAAACGGTGGTTCACGCTGCCGACCGCCGGCTGTACCTGGCCAAGTCCGGCGGCCGTAACAAGGTTGTGAGCGAGGGGTGAGCGGGATGTCGGACAATAATGGGTTCAGCGGCCCGGTTGCCGGTCGGCCGGAACAGGGAAAACAGGACGGCGGCCCGTCCCCGGTGTGGCCGGACGATTACGCGGGGCCGGCCGACAAACACGATCTGCTGATGGTGCAGTCCCGCCTGACCAAACACATTCTGGCCGTTGAGGGAAAACTGGACTACAAGATCGATGTCTGGGGGCGGAAATTGCGCTGGCTGCTGGTTGTCAATCTCGCACTCGGCCTGGCCGGGCTGATCCTGTGGTGGGCCAGATGAAACGGCCGGCGACTGTTGCCGGCAACAACGACGAGGAAGGTGAACAGGGTGAGAAAGCTCAACAAACACGAACAGCGGTGCATTGGCTGCCGGACCTGTGAAAAGCTGTGTTCCCAGACTTACTTCCAGACTGCCGACCGGGAAAAGGCGGCGTTGCGGGTGGAGGACAAGGGGGACGGCCACACCATAACCGTCTGTAACCAGTGCGGTCTGTGTGCCGAGATCTGCCCGGTCAAGGCGATAAAACCCGACAGCCGCGGAGTCTGGCGGATCGATAAAAAAATTTGCGTCGGCTGTCTGGCCTGTGTGGGGTTTTGCCCGCAGGAGGCGATGTTCAGACACGACGACCTTCTGGTGCCGTTCAAGTGCGTGGCCTGCGGGGTCTGTGCGGCCAAATGTCCGGCCCGGGCGCTGGAAATATGAGGGGCGGGCGGCAATGCCTGCCGCCGGTTAACGGCAACAACAATATGAATATGAAAGTGGTGGGATAAGCAATGGACAGAGCATCACAGCCCAGTCAGCGGCCGATTCTGGCCAGGTTCAGCTACCGGCGGCCGGACATCGAACGCGGCTACACCGGCCAGACTCTCTACATCAACCTCGATCGGCATCATATCGAGGCCCGGCCGGTTTCGGAGGAAATGAAGAAAAAATTTATCGGCGGACGGGGGTTTGGTCTGAAGCTGCTGTGGGACGGGATCAACGACCATACCAGGTGGAATGACCCGGAAAATGAACTGATTGTCGCTCCCGGGCCGATCTGCGGGATCACCCAGTATCCCGGGACAGGCAAGTGCTACGTGGTCGGGTTGTCGCCCCTGACCGAAGGGCCCTACGACAGCAACGTCGGCGGCCATTTTGCCCCGTTTCTCAAGTTTGCCGGCTGGGATGCCCTGGAAATTCAGGGCAAAGCCGGGCGGGACGTGATAATTTTCATCGACGGCCCGGCTGGCGAGGTGCGGATTGAAGGGGCTGACGACCAGCCGACCGATACCCATTTGCTGCTGGAGGAAATCACCGCCCAATATGCAACCGACCAGTACGACCGCCGGCATATCTCGGTGATTTCGGCCGGACGGGCGGCCGGGCACACGCTGATTGGCGCACTCAACGTATCGTTCTACGACGTCCGGCGCGAATTTGACCGGATCAAGCAGGCCGGCCGCGGCGGACTGGGTACGGTGTTCCGTGACAAACGGCTGAAGGCGGTGGTGGTGCGCAGCCCGGAAGTCCGTCCCGATATGAACCGGCCGGCCAACAAGGCCCTGATCGACCGGGCGGGAGTCAAACTCCACCGTGAAATGGCCCGGCTGGATGACCGGCAGAACCGGATGAGGCACACCGGTACCACCTATCTGAACTCGATCATGAACGACTACGATCTCCTGCCCTGTCACAACTTCAAGTTCGGCAGCCACCCCGAAGCCCATAAGCTGGCTGCCTCCGAGTTTGCCAAATATTTCAGGGTCAGCGGGCACGACGGATGCTGGTATGGCTGTACCATGGCCTGCGCCAAGGTGGTGGAGGGGTTTGAGCTTAAAACCGGTCCCTATAAAGGCCAGCGGGTACCGGTGGACGGGCCGGAATACGAAACAGTCGGGGGCGTGGGATCAACCTGCGGCATTTTTGATCCGGAATACATCATCGAGTGCAATTTTTACTGCGACACCTACGGGGTGGACACCATTTCCTTCGGCACCCTGACCGGGTTTATCATGGAATGTTACGAAGCCGGCATCCTTGATTCGGAGAAGACCGGCGGTCTGGAGCTGCGGTTCGGCAACAAGGAGGCAGCCCTAGAGCTGCTGCACCAGATGGCCCGCGGTGAAGGCTTCGGCCTGATCGCCGGGCAGGGCATCCGGCGGATGAAAAAGATATTTGCCAGCCAGTATGGGGCTGACCCAGCCTTCCTCCAGGATATCGGCATGGAGTGCAAGGGACTGGAATTCTCACTGTATATGCCCAAGGAATCGCTGGCCCAGCAGGGGGGCTACGGTCTGACCAACAAAGGGGCCCAGCACGATGAAGCCTGGCTGATTTTCATGGATATGGTCAACAACCAGATTCCGACCTTCGAGGACAAGGCCGAGGCTCTGCACTACTTCCCGATGTTCCGCACCTGGCTCAGCCTGATGGGACTGTGCAAACTGCCGTGGAACGATATCGTGCCGGAAGACAACAAATTCACCGATGAACCGGCAAAAATCCCCGAGCATGTGCAAAACTATGTGGATCTGTTCAATGGCGTGACCGGACAGAATATTGACAGGGCGGAGATGATCCGCCAGTCGGAAACGGTATAT
>JAOAFP010000003.1:34516-39145 GCA_026416215.1 Negativicutes bacterium
TTCCAGCGGGTGTTCAACCATCGCATGGGGTTTGGCGGCCGCGAGCACGACCAGCTGCCCTACCGGGCGATGGGGCCGGTGACCGAGGAGGAGTACCTGTCGCGGGCCGGGCGGTATGACAAACAGCTGACCGAAAAGGTCGGGCTGAACATTTCGGCCATGAGCACGGCTGATAAAATTGCCGCCCTGCGCTGCTACCGCCAGGAGCAGTACCAGAAGCTGTGCGATGCGGTGTACAAACGGCGGGGCTGGACGGCCAACGCCGTGCCCACTCCCGAAACCCTGCGCAAGTTCGGCATCGACTACCCCGAGGTGATGGCGGTGGTGGAGCGGGCACTGCAGGTGCCGGCGGCCGGGGCGGGCCAGGCCGGGTGAGCCCACAACCGGTAGCGCCGGCCGGCTGACGACCATGCCGGTGGAGTGGCGGCGAATCCTGATTGTAAAATTGAGCGCGATTGGCGACGTTATCCACGCCCTGCCAGTTGCCACCGCCCTCCGCGATCAGTTTCCCGCCGCCCGGATCAGCTGGGTGGTGGAGAGGCCGTCCTACGAGCTGATCTGCGACCACCCGGCCCTGGATGAGGTTATAGTGTTCGACAAGGCAGCCTGTCGCCGCCGGGGCGGGCTGTGGCGGTACGCTCCCGGCTTTGTCCGCGGCCTGCGGCAGCGGCGGTTTGATCTGGCCCTCGACCTGCAGGGACTGTTCAAAAGTGCCGTCATTGCCTGGCTGTCGGGAGCCGGTGTGCGCTATACCGTCAACCATGCCCGGGAGGGTGCGGGCTGGCTGTGCCGGCCGGTACCGGCCGGCAGTTCCCACATTGTTGACCGGTACCTCGATGTGGCCCGGGCTGCCGGCTGCAAGGCGGACAGGGCCCGCTGGCAGTTTGGCCGGTCGGAGGATGACGGGCGACAGACCGACCAGCTGCTGGCCAGCTGCGGCCTGGCGGGCAGGCGGGTGGCGGTGTTGGTGCCCGGGGCTAACTGGCCAAACAAGCGCTGGCCGGTGGAAAACTACGCCCGCCTGGCCGGGGAACTGGTGAGGCGCGGGCTGGCGCCGCTGCTGGCCGGCGGGGCCGGCGACCGGCCGCTGACAGCAGCGATAGTCTCCCGGGCCGGCGGCGGGGTGACAGATCTGGCCGGCCGGACATCACTCCGGCAGTTAACCGGCCTGCTGCGGCGGGCGGCCTTGTGCGTGGGCGGCGACACCGGCCCGGTGCACCTGGCGGCGGCGGTCGGCACCCCGACGGTGGCCATTCTCGGCCCAACCGACAACCGGCGCAACGGCCCGTACGGGGAAAACAGCATCGGCATTGAGGTGCCCCGCGACTGTGCCGGCTGCTGGCGGCGGCGCTGCCCCCGACAGCTGGATTGCCTGGCGGCGGTGAGCCTCCGGCAGGTGCTGGAAGCCTGTGAACAGGCCGGCGTCCGGCCGGGGTGACTGCCGGTGGCGTCCGGGCGCGGCATGCGGTATAATGAAATGGCGTTCGCCTGCCCGTAGCTCAGCTGGACAGAGTATTTGACTTCGAATCAAAGGGTCGCAGGTTCGAGTCCTGCCGGGCAGGCCATGACAAATGCAAAAAGGATTCCGTTGCCGACGGAATCCTTTTTTGTTTCCGGATCAGTGCTGTCCGGTCATGACGACAGGGAGAAGGTGACCGGTACGGTGGACCAGCAGGGAGCGGCCGGGCGGAACCGCCACTGGCCGACGGCGGCAACGGCAGCCTGGTCGAGGTCGCCGAATCCGGATGAGGTGGCGACCATCACCGTGTCGACAGTGCCATCGCCGGCAATGTGCAGGCGAAGAACGACCGTGCCTTGCCGACCGGCCCGGCGGGCAGCGCGGGGGTAGTCAGGGACCACGCGGTGCACGAGGGTGGGCGGCGGGGAAGAATTTCCGGTATCGGCTGATGGCTGGCCAACGGCAGCTGATGGCTGGCCAACGACAGCGTCAGCCCGGTCGGACGCCGGTGGCCGACCAGGCAAATTGTCCGCCTGGCTGTCCCAAACGGCCGGGCTGGCCGGGGCGGCGGGTGACGGGGAACCGGCCGGCGGCCGGTCGGGGGCCGGAACGGGCTGGCTGGCTGGCTGCCCGGGCCGGGCGGCTGTTTCGGAGACCAGGGGCGGACCGGCGGACGGCCGGTCAAGCCAGGTCAGTTCGACGGGAGTATCCCGGCCGGCCGGGGAATCCGGCGGGGCGCCGGGAACGAGACAGGCCGCCAGGGTCAGTCCGGCGATGTTGATCAAAACCGACAGACCAAGGCTCCAGGCAAACCGGATTTTCACTGACCGGTGGCGGCCAAGGCCAGACGGCTGACCCCGGCGGTTCTCAGTTGATCGAGAAGGGCGACCACCTGCTGGTAGGGCAGTTGCCGGTCGGCCCGGATTATCACCACGGTGTCGGGATGGGCGGCGACAGCAGCGGCAACCTGGCCAGCCAGACCGGCGGCGTCGACCGGCTGGTTGTCGATCATGATCCGGCCGTCGGCGGTCACGGTTACGTTAACCAGCCATCCGGCCGGGCGGTCATCTGATCGGGCGGCCGGCAGGCTGACCGGCAACAGGTTTTGTTCAACCATATACAGGGTGCTGATCATAAAAAAAACCAGCAAAAACAGGATAATGTCGATCATCGGGATGATCATCAGCCGGGGCGGCGGCGTCTGCCGCAGTTTGTCCAGGGTCACGGCCTCACCGTCCACCGCCGAACAGCAACCGGTTGGCTTCATCCTCCAGCCGGTTGACAATCTGCCGGATTCGCTGGTTGAGCAGGCTTTGGCCGACCAGGGCGACGATGGCTACTGCCAGGCCGGCAGCCGTGCTGATCAGGGCTTCCCCCACCCCGCCGGTTATGGCCAGCGGTTGGCCGGTCTGGATGTTGAGCAGACTGAAGGCCCGGATCATGCCGATCACCGTGCCCAGCAGACCGAGCAGCGGGGCCAGGGTGATAATGGTGTCGAGGTAGTCGAGACGGTGGCGTAGGCGGTTGACCAGCCGGCAGGCGGTGGCTTCCAGCCAGGCTGGCTGGTCAGCCGGCGACAGGCCGGGCCGGGCCCGGGCGAACTCTTCTCGCATGATGTTCTCCGGCCGGGCGACGGCCAGCGCGGCCGTCCGGTCGATGATGATGGCCACGGTGACGATCGAACAGGCGATCAGGGCGTAAATCAGGTAGCCGCCCTGGCTGACCAGCCGGGCGATATGTCCGGTATCCATGGTAAACGCAATCCTCCTTCGTTTTTCCGGCGGCCGTGGCCGGCAGTCCACGTCTGGTCAGAACCTGACATCGAGGCCGAGTCTGGCAGTCAGCCGGTCGGCCGGGTAACCGAACACCGGGCAGTAGCTGCGGCCGAGCAGGTTGCTGGCAACCAGGTAGATGGTGGTGCGGTCGTCAAACCGGTAGCTGGTAGCAGTATTCACCACCAGGTATCCGCCGACCGTCTGGGCAGCGATGCCGCTGGGGCCGGTGTAGGCGGCGGTTACGGTGTTTTGCCAGCGGTCTTCCCGGAAGGTCAGCGACAGGCTAGCAACATTGCCGGGATCGCCCACCGTCCGGCCGTTCTGGTCAAAGCTCTGCAGCCAGGTGTAGGCAGCACTGGCAGCGGTGACCGCTGACAGCTGGCAGCGGGCGGTGAGGCTGGCGCCCCAGGCGGTCAGGGTGTCGACATTTTGCGGCTGCCAGCTGGACAATGGGCTGTCCGGGTCAACCGGCAGCCAGCGTATGGCATCGTGAATCCGGCGGTAAAACAGGGCATAGGTGGCAAAATAGCCGTCGTGATCGGTTTTCCAGCCGGTTTCGGCCGTCCAGCCCTGTTCGGGGCGGAGGGCAGGGTTGCCGTGGTTGCCGTAGCTGTCGGTTCCGTAAAGGTCGAGGAAGGTCGGGGGGCTGAACACCCGGCTGAGGTTGGCGAAGAACGAGCTGTGGCCGGAATAATTGTTGAGATAGGTGAACTGGGGCAGGAAATAACCGCCGTATTGGCTGGAAAAGCTGCCTCTGGCCCCGTAGGTCAGCTGAACCTGATCGGTCAGCTGCTGGCGGTTGTCGGCAAACAGGTCCAGATTCGTCCTGCGAAATGAGTTGTTGCCCACCCCGGTTCCGGAAGCCGACTCGGCGAGCCATTCCGCCCCCCAGCTCAGCAGATTGTCGGCATCGAGACTGGCCGCGTCGCGGTACTGGCCGCCAAGCAGGCGGTTGCTGTCGGCGAAAGGGGTGCCGGTCAGGCCGGACAGCGACTGGCTGACGGTGTAACAGCGGAACAGTTGTCGGTTGCCATCGGGCTTGCCGCTGGCATAGGTCAGCGACCAGTTGTGCCAGATGCCGGACTGCCAGTCGCCGGCGGTGGGGGCGTATATGCTGCCGGGAAGCCGGGTGTAGCCGTCTATAAGATAGCCGGTAACCGTAAGGGTACGGTTGCTGTCCAGATCCTGGTCCCAGCGCAGGGCGGCGTTTCGGGTCCGGTAGGCACTGTTGGGACGCTGTCCGCTGCCGGCCAGGGAGGCCAGCGAAACCTGCCAGGAACTTTTCCCCTCGCTGCCGGCGGCGGAAAGTCGGACACTGCCGGTGGCGAGATTGCCTCCCGACAGGTCAAGACTGGTGCCATCTTTTGTCGCCCGAGCGCTCTCCAGACTGATCCT
>JAOAFP010000036.1 GCA_026416215.1 Negativicutes bacterium
GTGTATGGAGGATTACAGTCAGGCCGTGCAGTTTGGCCGCCGGACGGTAAAAGTTTATATCCTGAATTGAGCAGTCTGCTCGATCACCCCGGCAACCCTGCCGGGGTGATTTGCTGGGTACGCAATGGAGATCTGTGAAGTTGTGGTGGTTGAAGGCAAAAAGGATGTGGCAAGGGTGAAACAGGCGGTGGCGGCCGAGTGTATCGCCACTAACGGCCACGCCATATCGCCGGCTACCTGGCGGCGGCTGACCGTGGCCTACCGGCGGTGCGGACTGATTATTTTCACCGATCCCGACTGGGCGGGCAACCGAATACGGCAACGGCTGAACGAA
This sequence comes from Negativicutes bacterium, assembly GCA_026416215.1. GTDB lineage: Bacteria > Bacillota > Negativicutes > SKW292 > SKW292 > SKW292. The sequence goes on from JAOAFP010000036.1 coordinate 335, forward strand.
CAATTCCCTGCCGCCCGTCAGGCCCACCTGCCGCAGCGTCAGGCCAGGACGGCGGGCGGAATTGGCATACAGTACGCCTCGGCCGAAGATATCCGTCGGGCACTGCTGGGGGCAAGGTGTGTCGCCCCGCCGGCGGGGGCAGAACCGGAGGCTCCCCTTTATCGGTACGATGACCTGGTGAACTGGCGGCTGGCCGCCACCGGGCAGGCTGAGCAGCGCCGCCGCCAGCTGGCCGAACGGCTGAGCCTGGCACCCGGCAACGCCAAGTTCTTTCTGCGCCAGATCAATAAATACCGGATTGACCGGCGACAGATAGAAGCCGGTCTGGTCAGTCTGGCGGAGAACTGACCGGATGGCGGTTAAGGAAGGCGGGGCCGGCCGGGCAGATGCGAATGTCGTCCGCCGGGGACTGGACAGGCTTAATCACCGGCCTCGCCGACAGTGGGGGCAGAATTTTCTGACCGACCTGAATATAGCCGGCAAAATTGTCGCTGCCGCCCAGCTGGACAGGGGACGGCCGGTGCTGGAGATAGGCCCGGGGCTTGGCGTGCTGACCGACTTGCTGCTGGCCGGTGGCGCCGATGTCACGGCGGTGGAGATCGACCGTCAGCTGGCCGGCCGGCTGGCCGGCCGTGCCGGCCGGCGGTTGCGGGTTATCAACGCCGACATCCTCAAAATGGACATCGCGGATATCACCGGCGGGGAATGCTTTCAGGTGGTGGCCAACCTGCCGTACTACCTAACCACCCCTATTTTGTTCAAACTGATCGAACAGCCGGGATGTCAGACCTTTACGCTCATGGTGCAGCGGGAGGTGGCGGAGCGCCTGGTGGCCGGACCCGGCATCAAGGCTTACGGTGTGTTGTCGGTGGCCGTGCAGCGGCAGTTTGGGCTGGAGGTGGTGATGACCGTTCCGCCTGGGGCATTCTATCCCCGACCGACAGTCTGGTCGGCGGTGGTCCGGGGGGAACGGCTGTCGGTGCCGCGGGCGGTCGGCACCAAGCTGTTCCGGCAGGTGGTACGGGCGGCATTTGGCCAGCGGCGGAAAACTATGGCCAATGCCCTGGCTGCCGCCGGCATGGGCAGGGAACGGGTGGCCGCTGTCCTGGCCGCTGCCGGTCTGCCGCCCGATGTCCGCGGTGAGCGGCTGACCGTGGAACAGTTTGGCGACTTTTGCCGGTTGTGGGGAAAGGACGAGGACTGTGAGTGAAGGGAGCAAAATAGCAAACTGGCATATTTTCCGGTACGACGAACTACCGTCCACCAATGATCTGGCCAGACGACTGGCCGAGGAAGGGCTGAGCCATGCCGTGGTTCTGGCCCGGCGTCAGACCGCCGGCCGGGGACGACAGCAGCGGGCTTGGCTGTCCGATTGCGACAGGGGGCTGTGGTTTTCGCTCATTTGCCCGGCCGGGACAGCGTCCGGACAAAAAAATGAGCGCTGGCCGCTGATTATTGCCCAGTCGGTGCTGGAGGGACTGAAGCATTGCGCCCCGGCCGACTATCGTCTGAAATGGCCCAATGATATAATCCTGGCCGGTCGCAAGCTGGCCGGCATTCTGACCGAAGGGGTGTGGAGCGGCGGACAGCTGCAGGCGGTGGTAGCCGGGGTGGGGATCAACGTAAGTCAGCGTTACGACGACTTTCCGGCCGAAATTCGCGGCCGGGCCATATCCCTGTCCGAATGGCACAGCCATACCGACATTGACAAAGAAGGGGTGCTGGCGGCCATTCTCACGGCCGCCAACCGCTGGCTGGCGGCCGTGACCAGTGACCGGTTGTGGCAGTCACTGCTGGCCGAACACCGGGGCCATTCGCTGACCCTGTCGCGCCCGGTAAGGCTTTATACCGGCGGGCAGTCGGTGATCGAAGGACTGGCAGTAGATATCGACCGTGACGGCCGGCTGGAAGTTATTGCTAACGAAGGCCGGCGAATTTTGGTGGATGCCGGGGAGGTCACGGTGCGGATTGTCTGCGCCGGGAAAGAGGTATACGTATGAACCGGGACGGGCGGCGTCCGCTACGGCCGTTGCTGGCGGCGGCCATGCTGGCGGCCATGCTGGCGGCGGTTTCCCAGGTGATCATTCCGATAGGGGTGGTGCCGCTGACCCTGCAGATAATGGTGGTGTGGCTGAGCGGAGGGCTGCTGGGTTGGCGGTATGGCGCCCTGAGCGTGCTGATCTGGCTGTTGCTGGCGGCGGCCGGGCTGCCGGTGCTGGCTGGGGGCCAGGGCGGCTTGTCTGCGGTGCTGGGGCCGCGGATTGGCTTTCTGCTGGGATTTCCGGTGTGCGCAGCCCTGAGCGGACTGGCCGGATTTAAGGCTGGCAATTTTCGCCAGTTGGGGTTCATGCTGATCGGACTGGCAGTGGTGTACGTCCTGGGAACGGCCGGGCTGCTGCTATACAGCAATGTGCTGGGGGGTAAGGCCATGGCCGTCACCCAGGCGATCAAACTGGCGGTTGTACCGTTTGTGGCCCTCGATCTGGTTAAGGCGGTGGCAACTCTGATGATACTTCAAAAAATCAGGCGGATCTGGCCGGGGTACGGTGCGGGGAGGTAAGAGGCATGCTGTTGGCAATCGATGTGGGCAACACCAATATTGTAATTGGAGTTTATGACGGCAGCCAGCTGGTCGGGCACTGGCGGATCGGCACCGATCGGCTGCGCACCTCCGACGAGTACGGAATTCAGATCAACAGCCTGCTGGCTTCGCGGGGCTACCGTCCGCAACAGGTGTCGGACGCGGTTGTGTCAACAGTCGTACCGCCGATAACCGGTACGATTTTGCGGATGTGCCAGCGCTACTTCGAACGGGAGCCGCTGCTAGTCACGGCGCAGATGGAAACGGGTCTGACGATCAGGTACGATAATCCGGCCGAAGTTGGTGCTGACCGGATTGTCAACGCGGTTGCCGCCTATCATCTGTTCGGCGGACCGTTGATCATCATCGATTTCGGCACGGCCACCACCTTTTGTGCCGTCAGCCGGGGAGGGGAATACCTGGGCGGGGCGATAGCCCCGGGTATAGTGATTTCGGCTGAGGCACTGTACCAGCGGGCAGCCAGACTGCCACGGATTGAGCTGGTCAGGCCGCAGCGGGTGATTGCCCGGAGTACGGTGGCAAGCATGCAGGCGGGAATTGTCTTCGGTTATGCCGGGCTGGTCAAGGAGATCGTCGAACGGATGAAACAGGATCTTCCCGGGGCCACGGTGGTGGCCACAGGTGGTCTGGCTCAGCTGGTGGGAGGAGACAGCCGGGTAATAGACCGGCTGGAGCCGTTCCTGACCCTGGAGGGGCTGAGAATAATCCATCAGCTGAACCGCCGGGGGCGGTAATCCGGGGACGGTAATGACAATCAAACCACTGCTAATCGGCAGGGTTAGGATCGAACCGCCGGTGGTGCTGGCTCCGCTGGCCGGCACCTCCGATGTGGCTTTTCGCCATCTGGCCCGCCGGTTTGGCTGCGGACTGGTGGTCAGCGAGATGATCAGCGGTCAGGGATTGGTGTTAGGCGGGACAAGGACCAAGGAACTTCTGGCCATGCGACCGGACGAGCGGCCGATCGCCATACAGCTGTTCGGAAAGGATCCGGCGATTATGGCGGCGGCAGCCAGGCTGGCCGAGGCGGCCGGGGCGGATATTATCGATTTTAACTGCGGCTGTCCGGTGCCGAAAATAACCGGCAACGGGGAAGGGGCGGCGCTTATGCGCGACAGCCGGCGGGTGGAGGCGATTGTGTCAGCCCTGACTGCGGCTGTTAAGATACCGATTACGGTAAAAATGCGCAGCGGCTGGGACGAAAATTCACTCAACGCCGATCAGCTGGCGGCTACCGTCGCTGCCGCCGGGGCAGCGGCGGTCACCATCCACGCCCGGACCCGCCAGCAATTTTACAGCGGGCAGGCCGACTGGGGGGTGGTGAGGGCGGTTAAGCAGGCAGTACCGATTCCGGTTATCGGCAACGGCGACATCGCCGATCCGGATACCGCCGTGAGACGGTTGACTGACGGCAGTTGCGATGGCATAATGATTGGACGCGCGGCCTTAGGAAATCCGTGGCTTTTCCGTGCAATCAGCCAACGGCTGGCCGGCGGGCCGTCCGCCTCTCCTCCGGACTGGCCGGAGCGCTGCCGGGTGGCGCTGGAGCACCTGCAGTGCCTGATTGAAGCCAAGGGCGAAGCGGTGGCGGTAAGGGAGATGCGCACCCATGCCGGATACTACTGCCGGGGGCTGCGCAATGCAACCAGATTGCGGGCAGCTGCCCACGCCGCCCGGACAGCCGGCTGTTACCGGCAGCTGTTTGATGGCGTCGAATCCGGAAAAGACAGGGATAGCCAGGATTTATAGCTATGGCGACAATGCTGGTGCCGGTGGCCAACGGCGTACTGCCGCGGCCGAACGGGGGTAGAATTATCGGGGCGTTTGCCGGGGATACGCCGTACCCGGTAATGAAGAATTTAATCCCTGGCGGTGATATTGTGCTTTGTCCATGGGTGGCTGCTGAGGGAAGGCTGTTTCCTGTCGGGGTTCTCACCCGGGTGGTCAGGGTCTGGGAAGCGGAAGGCCAGGATGAACAGGGCGGAAGTGTGCCGCTGCTGATGGCACAGCTGGAAGGGGTTGCCCACGGGCGGTGGCACCGGCCGTACAACCAGCGGGGAGTGATCTGGGCGGCAAGTGTGGAGCAGGTAAGCTTTGCGGCCGTCCGGCACAATTACCCGGTCATTTCCGGGGCCGGCTGGATGCCCGAGGGGGGATACACTGAGTTCCGCAGCCAGTGGGATCTGCCGGTAACCATCTATGGCTACGATTTGATGGACGGTAGCCCGCTGAAAATATCCGGCAACCTTGGGCGACTGGTCAGCCAGGAACAGGCCCATACCATTGAACACGCGATAATCCGGGCGTTGACCACCTACGGCCTGTGTACGGCCAAAACTCTGGCAGCAGCGCTGGCTGCTGAAACCGATGAGTTAAAACACAGCCTGGAACTGGGGTTTCGCTTTGCCCTGCCGGAGGTGCTCGGCCAGACATCGACCGGGGCCTGCGGCAATCAGATGACCCAGCTGGCCCAGTTGTACATGCACCAGGAAATCATCGACAGCATTGACCGGGGGCAGTCACTGCCGCAGGCGGTCGGCAACGCCCGGCGACGGACAATGTCGCAGCTCACCAGTCAGCTGGGACTGACCAGCCGGGCTGGGCTGAGGGTGCTGCAGGGGTTGAAGAAGGGCATGAGTCACGACGATACCCCGATCAAACTGGAAGTGGGCAAGCGCATCATCAAACGCTTCCCGCTGTCGCCATGGCAGTAACGGAAAAACTTAGAGTGGTCAGCGTAAGTCTCGGCTCAGCCCGTCGCGACTATACGTGCACCGTCAGGCTGCTGGGGCGGGAGGTGGAACTGTCCCGTCGGGGGGTAAACGGTGATGTGAAGGCGGCCTGCCGTCTGGTGGCCGGATATGACGGCCGGGTGGCGGCCATTGGCCTTGGCGGGCTGGATCTTTACATCCACGCTGCCGGACGGTGCTACGTATTTCGTCAGGCGGAGAAAATCGCCAGGTGTGCCCGGTGCACCCCAGTGGTGGACGGGAGCGGGCTGAAGGACAGCCTGGAGCGGCTGGTGGTGCGGAATTTGCTGGCTGACGGCCATCTGAACGGCAACGAACGGGTACTGCTGGTGTGCGGCGTCGACCGGTTTGGCATGGCGGAGGAGATGGTCAGGGCTGGCTGCCGGATGGTGTTTGGTGATCTGATGTTTGCCCTGGGAATACCATGGCCGATCAGAACTCTGGCCGGGCTGGCCAGGGTGGCCAGAGTGCTGGCCCCGCTCGTCACTAAACTGCCGATCGCCTGGCTCTATCCCACCGGCCGGCGGCAGGAGGACATCCGTCCCCGGTTTGCCGGGATGTTTGCCCAGGCCGATGTCATTGCCGGCGACTGGCACTTTATCCGCCGCAATCTGCCGGACGAACTGCCGGGTAAGACGGTGATCACCAACACTATAACCGAGGAGGATATCGGGATTTTGCGCCGGCGGCGGGTGGCCCGGTTGGTTACTACCACGCCGTGTCTCGGCCGGCGGGCGTTTGGCACCAACCTTATCGAAGCGATGCTGGTGGCACTGGGTGGGAACTATCAGCAGCTGCTGGGCGATCTGGGAATGAAACCCACCGTTATCGATCTGACCGGGCCGGCACAGCCGGAAAATTTGTTCAAGGAGCAAGGATTTGACCAGGTTTGCGTTCATTCTTCACCCGCTGACCACGGCTGATTTCTGTCGCAAGTTCAGTCTGGCCAGATATGTACCGGCCAGGCTGCTGGAAGCGATTATGCGGCACGTCCACCCGTTCCGGGCGGCCAGCATCAAGGGGGTGGAGTCCCCGTGGGCTGAAACCGAGGGCTGGTTTATCGCCTGCCCGCTAACGGCCAGGCAGATGATCGAGCTGCCGGAAAAACTGGTGCTGAAAAAAATCATCCAGGCGGGGCGGGTGGCCGAACGGTACGGGGCTGACATCCTCGGGCTGGGTGCATTCACCTCGGTGGTGGGCGACGCCGGGATCACTGTAGCCGACAATCTCAGCATAGCCGTGACCACCGGCAACAGCTACACGGTGGCGGCGGCACTGGAGGCGGTGCGGCAGGCGGCGGTACTGATGGATATCGAAATGGATCGGGCGGAAGTTGCAATATTGGGGGCTTCCGGTTCGATCGGCGCCGCCCTGGCCAAGATTCTCTGCCGCGAGGCCGGGCGGATTAATCTGGTGGCCCGCAACCAGATCAGGCTGGAGAAACTGGCCAGGGAACTGCGGGGCTGCGGCCGGGCGACGGTTCGCTGCCAGACCAGCCATCAGGCGGTTTTGCCGACTTCGGACATCGTACTGGCCGTCACCAGTGCAGTGGACAGCATCATCGAAGCCCGCACCATCAAACCGGGGGCGGTGGTGTGCGACGTGGCCAGGCCGCGCAATATTTCCCGGGAAGTGGCCAGGCAGAGGGATGATGTGCTGGTGATCGAGGGAGGGGTGGTGGAGGTGCCGGGCAAGGTCAACTTCGGTCTCGACTTTGGCTTTCCGCTGGGCATGGCTTACGCCTGCATGGCCGAGACTATGATCCTGGCTCTTGAGGGACGAAAGGAAAATTTCACGCTGGGACGGGATCTGACCGTTTCCCAGATCGAGGAAATCAGCCACCTGGCTGATAAACACGGATTCCGGGTGGCGGGGCTTCGCAGCTTTGAGCGGGCACTGCCGCTGGAAAGCGTAAAATACATTAAAATGCGGGCCCACGCCGGCAGGAATGGAGGCGAGGGCAAAGCCGGACGGGCACATTCCGGCCAGGATGCGGTGAGGGCAGTTTATGCTGCCGGCAGACACAACAGAGCGGAGGAAAAGTGATGGCGGTCAAGTACAGCACCATTACCCGTGAGGAGCAGATCCGGCTCAACGAGGAACTGGAAAACCTGAAGACGGTCCGGCGGTCGGAGATCGCCGAGCGGATCAAAGAAGCCCGCGAATTCGGAGACATCAGTGAAAACTCGGAATATGAGGACGCCAAAAACGAACAGGCGATGCTGGAAGGGCGGATAATCGAGTTGGAGCAGATTCTCCGCAATGCCCGGGTCATCGATATCGACAACGTCAGTACCGACAAGGTCAATGTCGGGGTGGTGGTGGAAATTGAAAATCTTGACAGTGGAGAGCGCCGCAGTTACAGCATCGTCGGTTCCCACAGCGCTGACCCGTTAACCGGGAAGATCTCCGATCAGTCGCCGATAGGCAAGGCTCTGATCGGCCACGGTGAAGGTGACGAGGTGGAAATCGAGATTCCGTCCGGGCTGGTGCGGTACCGGATAATCCGCATCGGCCGTTGAGGGCGGCAGTAAGATGACGGATAGGGAGCTGCGGCCGGGTGAAGGGGCGGACGTCAACGAACAAGTGATGATCCGGCGGGAGAAGGCTGAAAAAATTGCCGCCCTGGGCATCGACCCTTACGGGAAGCGGTTTGTCACCGATGCGGCAATTGCCGATATCACCGGCGGGTTTGCCGACTACGAGGGCAGAACTGTGACGGTGGCCGGGCGGATCGTCGCTGAACGCGAACACGGTCGGGCCAGATTCTACAATTTGCAGGACGGCAGCGGCCGGATTCAGATATACTGCCGGCAAGACCGGCTGGGTGAACAGGGTTACGCTCTGTTGTCGCTGGTGGATATCGGCGATTTTATCGGGGTGTCGGGCGAAGTATTCCGTACCCAGAAGGGGGAAATAAGCATCAGGGCTCAGTCGGTGGAATTCCTGACCAAGTCCTTAAGGCCGCTGCCGGAAAAGTGGCACGGCCTGCGCGATGTCGAGATGCGCTACCGCCAGCGCTACGTCGACCTGATCGTCAACGACGATGTGCGGCGGACCTTCCGGCTGCGCAGCCGGATTATTTCCCTGCTTAGATCGAAGCTGGAGCAGCGGGGGTTCCTTGAAGTGCAGACGCCCGTTCTCTGCCCGGTGGCCGGCGGTGCGGCAGCCCGACCGTTTGTTACCCGCCATAATGCCCTTGATATGACCATGTATCTGAGGATTGCCCCGGAGCTGTATCTGAAGCGGCTGGTGGTCGGCGGGCTGGAGAAGGTGTTCGAAATCGGCAAAATGTTTCGCAACGAGGGGGTTTCGACCAAACACAACCCGGAATTCACCATGATGGAGCTGTACTGGGCGTATGCCGACTACAATGACGTAATGGCCCTGACCGAGCAGCTGTTCGCTGAAATTGCCATTGATCTGTTCAACACCACGGTGATCAGCTATCAGGGACAGACCATCGATCTTGCCCCGCCCTGGCCGCGGATTACAATGGCCGAGGCCATCTCCCGTTATTCCTCCTACGACTGGTCAGAGGTGCGGACCATCGGCCAGGCCCGGAATGTTGCCGATGCCGTCGGGGCTGCCTACTCCCCGGCCGATGGTATGGGCAGCCTGCTAAGTGCGGTGTTTGAGGCGGTGGCCGAGCCCCACCTTCAGCGGCCGACGTTTGTCACTCACCATCCGACTGAGATTTCGCCGCTAGCCCGGCGTAACCGCGATAACCCTGAAATAACCGACCGGTTTGAAGCCTTTATCGGTGGACGGGAATACGCCAACGGTTTTTCCGAGCTAAACGATCCGGCCGATCAGCGACAGCGGTTCGAGCAACAGGCTGCCCAGCGCGAAGCCGGCAACGACGAGGCCCACATGATGGATCACGACTACATAACAGCGCTGGAATACGGACTGCCGCCCACCGGCGGACTGGGAATCGGGGTGGACCGGCTGGTCATGCTACTGACCGATAGCCCCTCAATCCGCGACGTCATTCTCTTCCCCCATATGCGGGCTGCCGGTCGGTAGGAGTGGACGGAAATATGGCAGGGGAATCGGCCGTTAGCGTGGACTGGGACAGCCAGGCCCGGCGGTTTATCGCCCCGTTGCGCAATTTTGTCCGCCACCGGCAGCTGATTGAAGAAGGCGACAGCGTGTTGCTGGCCTGTTCGGGCGGCAGCGATTCGCTGTCGCTTCTTTATATGCTGGCCTACCTGCAGCCACAGCTTGGTTTTAGGCTGGCCGCAGTTCACGTCGATCACGGACTGCGACCGGAATCGGCCGACGATGGCCGGGCGGTGGCCGAAATATGCCAGCAGTTGTCGGTGCCCTGCCAGGTGGTGAGGGCGGATACGGCAGCGGTGGTGGCCGAGGGTTACGGCGGTCAGGAGGCAGCCCGGCTGGCCCGTTACCGGGCGCTGTGGCAGGTGGCCGGGGCTGGCGGACACGATAAAACGGCGGTGGGGCACCAGTTGGATGATCGGGTGGAAACACTGCTGATCAACCTGCTGCGGGGTACAGGTAGCAACGGCTGGTCGGCGATGGGCAGCCGGCTGCTGCTGTCCGGCCGGGAGATTGCCGGTTTTCTGCGGCAGCCCCGGTCCGACGTGGATGGTAAGTGCTGGCAGATCGTCCGACCGCTGCTCAATTATCGCCGCAGCCAGCTGGAGGAATTTTGCCGACGCCACCGGTTGCCGGTCCGCGAAGACAGTACAAACCACCAGTACAGCTACCTGCGCAACCGGATTCGCGGCCAGCTGATGCCGTTGCTCGAACAGATCCGTCCCGGAGCGGCCGGTAACCTGGCCCGCGTCGCCGAGTGGCTGGCCGGGGAAAGTGAAGTGCTGGAAAAAATTGCCGGCGAGTTTTGGCAGCTTAACGCCGTAACCGGACTGGACGGAGGCTGGCGGTTGCCGCGGCCGGAATTTGGCCGGCTGGACCTAGCGGTAAGGCGGCGGGTGGCAATGCTCGGCTGGCGGCAGCTGTACTTTTCGCTGACCGGCTGTCAGGCAGTTTATATTGAGGAACTCTGCCGGCTGGGGGCGACGGCTGCCGGCAGCAAAACGCTTGTCTGGCCGGAGGGACGGATGGTCACGGTGGATCGCCGGTGGATCAGCGGCCGACAGCTGGCCGGATTTGCCAATCACGGCGGTTGAATGCTATAATCACTGGTATTGTAAAGGTCGGAGGATACCCGTTTGAACAAGCTTTTTCGCAGTGTTTTCTTTTATATGCTGATCGTGGTGGTGGCGGTAATGGCCGTAGATTACTATACCACCAAACAGGACAAGGCGGTCAGCACCGATTACAGCACCTTCATCCAACAGGTCAACGACGGCAAGGTGCACCGGGTGACCATTGTTGAAAACACCATTCGCTACAACCTAAAGGATCAGGCTCAGGAATATACCACCTATGCCCCTCGCGACTACGACCTGATCGATATTCTGAAAAAGAAGGAAGTGGTCATCAGGGCCGAGCCGCCCCCCCCCACCCCGTGGTGGATGACGTTGTTCTCATCGGCATTGCCGTTTTTAATCCTGATCGCCATCTGGTTTTTCATGATGAACAATGCTCCCGGCAGTGGCGGCAAGGTGATGAATTTCGGCCGGTCGCGGGCCCGCCTTCACGACGAAAAAAGCCGGGAGAAAGTGACCTTCGCTGATGTGGCCGGTTGTGACGAGGCCAAGGAGGAGCTGGCGGAAATTGTCGAATTTCTCAAACAGCCAAAGAAGTTTGTCGATCTGGGAGCCCGTATTCCCAAAGGAGTGTTGCTGTTTGGCGCTCCCGGCACCGGTAAGACGCTGCTGGCCAAAGCGGTGGCCGGGGAGGCCGGGGTGCCGTTTTTCAGTATCAGCGGCTCGGACTTTGTCGAAATGTTTGTCGGGGTGGGCGCGTCACGGGTCAGGGACCTGTTTGATCAGGCAAAAAAAAATGCCCCCTGCATAATTTTCATCGATGAGATAGACGCCGTGGGTCGGCAGCGGGGTGCCGGACTGGGCGGTGGACACGACGAGCGGGAGCAGACCCTCAACCAGCTGCTGGTTGAAATGGATGGGTTTGGCGTCAATGAAGGGATAATCATTATTGCAGCCACCAATCGGCCGGACATTCTCGATCCGGCGCTGCTGCGGCCGGGACGGTTTGACCGCAATGTGGTGGTTGACCGGCCAGACATTAAGGGACGACGGGCTATTCTCGACGTTCACGTGCGTGGCAAACCGCTGGCCACCGACGTCAGTCTCGACGTTCTGGCCCGGCGCACTCCCGGATTTACCGGGGCCGATCTAAGCAATCTGGTTAATGAGGCGGCGCTGCTGGCCGCCCGTCGCAATCATCCGGCGATCAACATGCAGGAGATGGAGGAGGCCATCGAGCGGGTGGTGGCCGGACCGGAGCGTCGAAGCAGGGTGATAAGCGACAACGAACGGCGGCTGACCGCCTATCACGAGGCCGGTCATGCCCTGATCGGCATGCTGCTGCCCCAGACCGATCCGGTGCACAAGGTGTCGATCATCCCCCGTGGGCGGGCCGGCGGCTATACCCTGATGCTGCCGAAGGAAGACAAGTCCTACGCAACCCGTAGCGAACTGCTCGATCAGATAAAAACCCTGCTCGGTGGCCGGGTGGCTGAGCAGCTGGTGCTCGACGAAATCAGCACCGGCGCCCAGAATGACCTGGAACGCTCGACCGCCCTGGCTCGCAAAATGATCACTGAGTACGGAATGAGTGACAAACTCGGCCCGGTGACCTTCGGCAAAAAGCAGGAACAGGTGTTTCTCGGTCGCGACTTTACCGCCGACCGCAACTACAGCGAAGAGGTTGCCCAGGAGATCGACGGGGAAATCCGCCGGATTATTGACGAACAATACCAAAAGGTCAGGGAACTTTTGAGTCAGCACATCGAGAGGCTGCACGCCATAGCGGCCGCCCTGCTCGAGCGGGAAACCCTCGAGGCCGAGGAGCTAGAAATGATCATGGCCGGCAGGGAATTGCCGCCGGTCGGCACGGTGGATGTAACAGTGTGTGACGACGGCGTTGTGGATAACCGGACCAATAGTCCCGGGATGCCCGGCGACGGACGACCGGAACAGACCGGGGAAAGCGGTGGGGACAACCGGAATTCAGCCGGCTAGGGGATTGTGGAAGGGCTGTGTCCGGCTGCGGCCGGGACTGAGGGCGGGATGTCTACGGGGTGGAACTGCCGCCGGGAACACCGAACAGCCGGGGCTGGGGAACGCTTGATGAAAAAAGTGCGGATGGCAGCAGCGGTAAACAAATTCACAGACAGGCGACGAATACTGGCAGCGGTGCTGGCCGGGCTGATGCTGTCGGCCGCCGGCGGGGCGGTGTGGCCATCCCGGCTGTTGGCGGCTGAGTCCGGGGAAGTGCCGGATTTTGCTCTGGTGGAAGCAGCGGGGGCAATGCCGGAGGGTGGCTGGCCAGCGGCCGCTGCCAACGCCGCCGCTGCCGCCGGCCAGTCACCCGGGACGACGGCGGCCGGGACGGTCATTCCGGCGGTGGCGGCTGTAGCTGAGGGGAGCGGCGGTCAGGGTGTGCCACCGGGCGGGGGCGATCAGTTTGTCCCGGAAATCACCGGCGGGGTGTTGGTAGACGGCACCCAGCTACAAAACTCCCTTGACATCATCAGCATCAATGGCGGCAAAATGCTGACCATGGCCATAATCAAAAGCAAGGCTGACGCCATCAATGCGTCGGCCAGCCTGATTCAGCAGGTTGCATCCGGGGTCAGGGTGTACGTCGTAAACAAAGGGACGGAATACTACCTGGTGATTTCCGGCAACGATCCGGCGGTGGTTGAACAGGCTCGCCGGGATATCTGTTTTATGTTCGCGATTGATGAAAATTTGCCGAACATGCTGCTCGACATTGCCGCCACCCTGAAACAGTTTACCGAAAGTGAGGCGGCCCAGGTTGGGCTGCCAATTTTGCCGACCACTGTGACAATCGGTGGGCAATCGGGCAATATTCAGTTCCCGGCCACTACCTGGCAGTGGGGGCCTAACGCCACCGGCTCGTCGACCGCCAACAATGCCCAGGTGACGGTTTCCACCCTGTCTCTTATACACATCTGAC
>JAOAFP010000037.1:0-325 GCA_026416215.1 Negativicutes bacterium
GACCAGCAACACCCCGAGGGAATTTTCCATCCTCACCGCCAGTACCACCATCTGAAGAAGGAAAATATCGGGTTGATTGAAGCGATGGGGCTGGCCATCCTGCCCGGGCGTCTGGACAGCGAGCTGGTTGGGCTGAAACGGCTGATGCTGAGCGGCGATCGCCAGCAGGCGGTGGCAGCGGCGCAAGCCGATCAGCAATTGGAAAAGCATGCCGCCTGGCTGGACGGACTGTTTGTAAGGTATGGCAGATTTGACGCCAAAACCGTTGATCCGGTTATGCGCCAGGCGGTGGCCGATCGCTTTGCCGAACTTCTGGGCAACTCCG
>JAOAFP010000037.1:335-13540 GCA_026416215.1 Negativicutes bacterium
GTTCAAGCTCGATCGGGATGGCGATCAGGCGGTTTGCGACTGGCTGCGGCAACTGGGCTTCAGCCGTCGGTGACTGACGGTGACCGGCTGCTGACTGGGATCAAACAGGCGGGGTGTACAGACAAAACAGCTGTGCACCCCGCCTGGGATATTGGCATATGGTTGCGGGAGGGGAACAAAACACGTCGCTAAAGGGGAGAAGTTATGACGATGAAAAAAATTACCATGTTCGTGCTTGCTAAATGTCCGCACTGTGCCAGGGCGTTTCAGCTGATCGACGAGGTTAAAAGTGAACGGCCCGAGCTGGCAGAAATCGAGATCGAAGTAATCGACGAACAGGTCGAGACAGAACTTGCCGCCCGTTACGATTACCATTATGTGCCGGCATTTTTCTCCGGGGACAGAAAACTGCATGAGGGCAAAGTGGAGAGAGAGGACATCGGGCGGGTGCTGGCGGCGGCGGGAGAACACCCTGTCGAACCCAGTCGGTGACCGTCATCCGGCTTTGGTCAATTTGTCCCACCGCCAGCTGAACAGGGTGAGGTAAAGGTCGACCAGCGGCTGGTTGCCCTCGATTAGCAGCAAGTTTTCCGCATTGCGGACATTGGCGCTGTTGCTGTAGTTGTAGCTGCCGGTGAACAGGCGGTTGTCGTCGATGATCATGACCTTGTTGTGCATGATCGCGAAGTCGGGATCGTAAACAATCGTGGCTTTGTTTTTGGTGATTTCGGCTGCTTTCAGGGAGTCGTCCTGCCTGGCCTGTGAATCATCGATCACCAGCCGGACGTCGACGCCCCGGTCAGCGGCGGCAGCCAGCTCGCCGGCGATTTTTTTGTCGGTAAAGGCGTAAGCCATTAGCTTAATCGAGGTTTTGGCCTGTTTTATCTGGTTGATGATAAGTTCCTGACCGCCGCCGTTGGGTGAGAAGGCTACGGTGATTTTACCGGTGGCGGCAACGGTGACCGGCTGGGCGATGGCGGCCGGCAGCTGATTGCGGGGAGCACCGTCCGAGGGGGTGAGGACGGTGTCTTTTTGACAGCCGACCATTACTCCGGCGGCAAATACCACCAGGACGATCAAATATTTTTTCAGCGTGCTCATATTTCACCTCGTTGTTTTTATTGGGACAGGATGTAATTTCATCCAGCTAATCCGGTTTTGGCGGCTACAGCGGCACAAGCCGGGAGGCGGGGGGAAACAGGCAGCGGAAGCGGGACGGGCAGGTCAGTCCGGGATTTATTTGAACATTGTACTAAACGAGAGGGGGAGCACAACAGTGAGAGTGATAATAGTCGGCGGAGTGGCTGGCGGGGCAACGGCGGCGGCCCGGCTGCGCCGGTTGGACGAAAAAGCGGAAATTGTTATTTATGAGCGGGGTAAGCACATTTCCTTCGCCAATTGCGGTATACCTTATTTCTGCGGTGATGTGATCAGTGACGGGAGCCGTTTGTTGGTCATGACGCCGGACAAATTCCGCAAACTGCTTGCCGTCGAAGCCAAGGTGGAGCACGAGGTGGTGTCCATTGACCGGGCGAACAAAAGGGTGGTGGTGCGTGAACGGGAGCGGGGTCGGGAATTTACCGACAATTACGACGTGCTCATCCTTTCTCCGGGGGCAAGTCCCGTCCGGCCGCCAGTGCCAGGCATTGGCGATCCGAGGATTGTGACTGTCCGGACCATCGAGGACGGAGTCAGAATCAGACAGATGATCAAGCCTGGGCAGACGGCGCTGGTGGTGGGAGGAGGCTTTATCGGTCTGGAAATGGCTGAAAATCTGGCCCACGCCCGGCTGCAGGTAACGGTAGTTGAACTGTCTGAGCAGGTAATGGCCCCGCTGGATCCGGAGATGGCAGCCCAGGTTCACAATCATTTGCGAGATAAGGGCATTGGCCTGATTTTGGGTGACGGGGTCAGGTCTTTTGCCGACAACGGCGGGAAGTTGACTGTCAACTTAAACAGCGGAGCCTGTCTGAGCGCCGACTTGGTGGTACTGGCGATTGGCGTGCGCCCGGACAGCGATTTGGCAGTCCAGGCCGGCCTTGAAGTCAATCAGCGCCGGGCTATTGTTGTCGACCGGCAGCTGCGCACATCCGACCCCAATGTGTATGCAATCGGCGATGCTGTCCAGGTGGTGGACCGGATAGCCGGCCGGGCTGTTATGATTCCGCTGGCCGGGCCAGCCAACCGCCAGGGTCGGTTGGCAGCTGATGTGATTATGGGAGCGGCCGGCCAATATTGCGGAACCTTGGGGACAGCCGTCGCCAAAGTGTTCGATTTGACGGTGGCCAGCACCGGATTCAACGAGAAACAGTTAAAGGGGGAGGAAGGCTGGGATTACGGCGTGGTATATTCCCGCGACTGGTCGCACGCCGAGTACTACCCGCAGCCTTTGCCCATGGTGGCTAAGCTCCTGTACCGACGGAGCGATGGGCTGGTGCTGGGAGCGCAGATCGTGGGCTACAGCGGAGTGGATAAGCGAATAGACACCATAGCTTCCGCCATTGCCATGTCGGCCACCACGGCCGATCTCGTAAATCTGGAACTGGCTTATGCTCCTCCGTACGGCTCGGCTAAAGATCCGGTAAACATCTGGGGGATGATTGCTGAAAACATAAGGGACAACAGGGTTAAACCGCTGTTATTCAGCCAGCTTCTGGACCGTCCTCAGGATTATATGGTGGTTGACGTGCGCACAGCGGCTGAGTTTGCTCTGGGCAGTGTGGAAGGGGCGGTCAATATTCCAGTGGAGGAGCTGCGGCAGCGACTGGACGATTTACCAAAAAACCGGCCGGTTGCCCTGCTGTGCGACAAGGGAAAGAAGGGCTATTTTGCCAGCCGGATTTTGCTGCAGCGTGGTTTTGAAAATGTTTACAATGTAGTGGGCGGGCTGACGCTGATAAAAAGCGTGTTGCGGGATCGAAAAGAACGTGGACAGCCGCTGGGTGTGCCGGCAGAGGCCCGGACGTTGCCGGCAGCCGACAACCCTGACAGGGGTAGGAGCAGGGGGACTGCCATAAAGATCGATGCCTGTGGGCTTCAGTGTCCGGGACCGATTTTGCGGCTGGCCGAAAGCTTGGACAAGCTCGCCCCCGGCGAACAACTGACCATAACCACAACCGACCCCGGGTTCAGGGCCGACGTGTCGGCCTGGTGTGCCTCGACCGGCAATTGCCTGGTCAGTCTGGTTGAGAAAGAGGGGGTAATTTCAGCTGTGGTGGCCAAGGGCGGGAATACGCCGACCGGAGGAACCGACGGCCGGCCGGCGGCACACGGCAAGACAATAGTGGTGTTCAGCAATGATTTGGACAAGGTTATGGCTGCGTTCATCATTGCTACAGGGGCGGCGGCTACCGGCAAGCCGGTGACCATGTTTTTCACCTTCTGGGGACTTAGCGTCCTGAGACGACCGGGGGTATCGGCCGGAGGTAAGGGCTGGCTGGAAAAAATGTTCGGCTGGATGTTGCCCGGCAGCTGCCGGCAGCTTGCCCTGTCGAAAATGCATTTTGCTGGTGTGGGTACGGCCATGATGAAAACGGTTATGCGCCAGAAAAAGGTCAGCAGTTTGCCCGAGCTGATCGAACAGGCGAGGTTGGCCGGGGTGAGACTGGTGGTTTGCCAGATGTCGATGGAGGTAATGGGACTGAAGGCGGAAGAATTGATTGATGGGGTGGAGGTTGGCGGCGTGGCCAGCTATATTGCCGCCGCTGAGCAGTCGGATCTCAATTTGTTTATCTGACTTTCAATTGAGACGGTAAAAAACAAACGGCCGGCCTTCCCGGGGGGAGGCCGGCCGTTTGTTCAGTCAATGTAGCGCAGCCGGGCGATGAAGTGGCGGAGGATGGGCGGTTCAAAAGTGAAGGTCAGTCCTTTGATCGAGTCTATGTCTTTGAGGATTTCAGCAAAGGTGGCGACAATGTAGTCCATATGGTCGTTGGTGTAGACCCGGCGGGGGATGGTCAGGCGCAGCAGTTCAAATTCCGACGGCTTCTGTATACCGGTCTTGGGGTCGCGGCCCAGCAGCAGCGAGCCAATTTCCACCCCGCGGATGCCGCCGTAAATGTACAGCTGGTTGCAGAGGGCGTGGGCAGGGAATTGCTCGGGTGGAATATGGGGCAGTAATCGCTTGGCATCAACAAACACGGCGTGTCCGCCGGTGGGGTACTGGATGGGGACGCCGATTGCCCGCAGCTGGTCGCCGAGATAGGCGACCTGGCCAATGCGATAGTCGAGATACTGTTCATCCATCCCCTCATACAGACCGATGGCCAAAGCCTCAAGATCGCGGCCGGCCAGCCCGCCGTAGGTGACAAAGCCCTCAAACGGTATGCAGCGCACCTGAACGGCCTGGAAAATGTCCTCGCGCTCCTTTATGCAGCACAGACCGCCCATATTGACCATGCCGTCCTTCTTGGCCGACATGGTGAAGATATCGCCGTAGCTGAACATTTCCCGGACGATTTCGGCAATCGACCGGTTGTTATAACCAGGTTCGCGGTGTTTTATGAACCAGGCATTTTCACAGTAGCGGGCAGCATCGATGACTACCGGAATGTCGTTGTCGGCGGCAATCCTTGAAACGGCAGCGATATTTTCCATAGATACCGGCTGGCCGCCGACGCTGTTGCAGGTGACGGTGATGATAATGGCCACCACGTTGTCTGCCCCGTACTCGGCGATCGTCGACTGGAGCAAACCGAGGTCGAAGTTGCCCTTGAACGGATGATAGGTCTGGGTGTCTTTGGCAGCACCGCCGACAGTGTTTATCGCCCTGGAGCCGGTCAGCTCAACGTGGGCAGCAGTGGTGTCGAAATGGTAGTTTGATATGAACACCGGGTCGGTGACATTTTTTACCTGGTGACGGCGGTCGAGCAGGGCGGGGAACAAAATTTGCTCGGCTCCCCGTCCCTGGTGGGTGGGGATGACGTGCCGGTAGTGAAAAATGTCGCGTACCGCCTCTTCCAGGCGGAAGAAGCTGCGGCTGCCGGCGTAGGCCTCGTCGCCGGTCATCAGCCCGGCCCACTGCCGGTCACTCATGGCGCCGGTGCCTGAGTCGGTCAGAAGATCGATGTACACATCCTCGCTTTTCAGCAGGAACGGATTGTTGCCGGCCGCAGCCAGGGCCTGTCTGCGGTACTCACGGGTGGTTTGTTTGATCGGTTCGACCATTTTGATCCGGAACGGTTCGGGAATGCGCTGGCTCATGATGTGGCTCCTTTCACGATTATTGTCCATGTCTCCGTGCAATGCCGGCGGCACCATTTTTCCAGCCGGCCGTCCCGGACAGGGCAGGAGGACAGGGCAGTTTGTTGCCGGCGGTTTTTTTTGACGCCGATTCGTGCTAAAATCATAAGGCTGGAAATAAGTTTAGTCAATTGTTGCCTGACAGGACGGAGAACATTTGGATTCGAGGAATTTTATCCGGTTCAGCGGCTGGCTGATTAGGGTGCTGACGGCGGTGTCACCGGCAGTGCTGGCGATGGCGGGGGTGGCAGCGGCCCTTGTCGTCGCCGGCTGTGGGAAGCGGAGTGATGATCAGGCTGTTGCACCGCCACCCGCAAACCAGCCCGGCGGTCAGCCGCAGGGTAGTCTGACGGTTTGGGCCTGGGGACCGCCGGCCGATGTCCTGGCCGGTCTGGCCGATGAATTCAGCCGTCGCCAGCCAGGGGTGTCGGTCAATGTGGTCAAAATGGAACGCCGCAACGCCTGGGCCATGCTCGGCAGCGGTCTGGGGAGCGGTGGGTCAGGACTGCCGGATGTGGTTGTGGCCGACGAGGGCTTTCCGGCGTTCGTGGCCAGATACCGGCAGGGGTTTGTCGATCTGACCGACCGGCTGGCCGGTTATCACCAGTTGTGGGTAAGCGGGTTCAGTGGGATGCTGACCGCCGACGGGCGGTGGCTGGCCGCCCCCTGGCTGGTCAGACCGGTGGCCATGTACTACCGGATTGACATGTTGCCGCCAATGGTCCGTGAGGACGACTTAGCCCAGTGGCCAACCATACTTGCTCAATCCGACCGATGGCGGTCAGCCGGGCGGGGGCTGCTGCCCGTGGGCTACAACTCCACTGATTTTTTGCGAATACTGATGCAGGAAAATGACGCCGGGATTTACACTGCATCGGGCGAGATTGCAATCAGCGGCCGTCAGGCGGTATCGGCCATGGAGATGCTTTGTTCCCTTGAGCAGAGCGGGTTGCTGGTGTCTATATCCGGACAGGACGATTTGCTGGAACGACTGCGAACCGACCGGCTGACGGCGGTAATTGCCGGCAGTGAGTTTGGCGGCGTGCTGAAGAGTGCGTTGCCGATGCAGGCCGGCCGGTGGAAGGTTTTGCCGTTGCCGGCTTACTATCCCGGCGGCCCTAACGTGGCAGCGCTGCCGCCGCTGGGGCTGGCGATAACGGCGGCCAGCCGCCAGCCGGGACTGGCCTGGGAATTTATCCGCTACTGTACACTGGACGGCGGTCCGGAGTACGCCCTGACCCGGTTCAGCGTCCTGCCGGCCCTGCGGGCAACCTACGGCGATGACAGCCTTAGCGAGGACGACTTCTTTGTGGGTAACCGGTGGGGGGTATTTTTCTGGACGGCTGAACACCCGGTGCTGACCAACTACACTGCCGACTATATAGACAGCGACCGCTACCTGCTGCCGGCGATGCAGGCAGCGTTGCGCGGTGACACTGCCGGTTGGCTGGCTCTGCGCCGGGCGGCCGAGGACATGGCTAACAACAGCGGCCGCAAGATTGCCGGGCGATGAAGAAGGGAACGGTTCGCACGGCGTTTGTCTGTCAGCACTGCGGCTACGAGACCGGCCGCTGGCTGGGGCGCTGTCCGACCTGCGGACAGTGGCACAGCTTCGCTGAAGAAAAACAGTACAGCAACCGGCAGCTGGCCGGGCGGCAACAGCACGGCTGGCTGAACAGTGCGGTCTGCCGGCTGGACGAGATGGACGGGCAGGCGGAGCAGCGCCTGCCGACCGGTATCGGCGAACTGGACCGGGTGCTGGGAGGTGGGCTGGTGCCCGGCTCACTGATTCTGCTTGGCGGTGACCCGGGGGTGGGCAAATCGACGCTGGCTTTGCAGCTGGCTATAAGCTGTGCCGGCAGAATGACCACCCTCTACGTTTCCGGCGAGGAGTCGGCGGCCCAGGTCAGGGGTCGGTGTCAGCGGCTGGCCGGCGGCGGGCGCTCGCCGATGCTGTTTCTGGCCGATACCGTCTGGGAAAATATTGTCGGCCTGGTTGAGAAACACGCGCCGCAGCTGCTGATCATCGACTCAGTCCAAACCATCATGACCGCCGAGGGTGAGGGAACGGCCGGCAGTGTAAGCCAGATCCGGGAAGTGGCGGCCAGACTGTTGCTAATGGCCAAGAGCCGGGATCTGTCTGTGGTAATCATCGGGCACGTGACTAAGGATGGGATTATTGCCGGCCCACGCCTGCTTGAGCACATGGTGGATGTTGTGCTGTACGTGACCGGTGACCGCAGCCGTGCCTTGCGGCTGGTCCGGGCCGAAAAAAACCGGTTTGGCCCGACGGCGGAAATCGGCATTTTTACCATGGCTGGTAACGGGTTGGTTGAGGTGGTCAACCCTTCCCGGCACCTGATCGGTGAGCGGCCGCGCGGGGTGGCCGGGTCGGTGATAACCACCGGCATGGAGGGACGGCGGCCGATTTTGATCGAGGTGCAGGCCTTGGTCTGCGAGAGCTGTTTCGGGGTGCCGCGGCGGACGGCCGACGGATTCGACGGCAACCGCCTGGCGCTGCTGCTGGCGGTACTTGACCGGCGGGCTGGATTACCACTGGGCCGCCACGATGTTTACCTTAATGTGGTCGGTGGCCTGAGTATTGGTGAGCCGGCCGCCGATCTGGCGGTGGCGGTGGCGGTGGCTTCAGCGGCCAGCGGCCGGGTGGTGACGGAGGACACTCTGGTTTGCGGCGAACTTGGTCTGACCGGGGAAGTGCGGGCGGTGACCCGGGGAGAGGAGCGGCTGCGAGAAGCGGCTGCCCTGGGCTTCAGCCGGTTCATGCTGCCGGCGGCCAACTGCCGGGAAGAGTGGGCGCGAGCTATGCCTGGCGAGCTGGTTCCGGTTGACAATGTACGGCAGGCGATCAGATCCGCTCTGGCTGACTGACGACCAACGCCCGGCCAAGGCATTCGTTGACGGGAATGCCATGGCTGCACAACAACGATCCGGGGGGACGCCCGTATTGACGGGGACATATTATGCAGGAAATAATTCAGGGACTGTTGGCGATCATTTTCATTGACCTAGTGCTGGCTGGCGACAATGCTGTGGTTATTGCTCTGGCCAGCCGCAACCTGCCGCCTCGGCAGCGGCGGCAGGCAATAATCTGGGGTACGGCCGGGGCGGTGGGGCTGCGGGTGGTGGCCACCGTTCTGATGGCCTGGCTGATTACCATACCGTACCTGCAGTTTATCGGTGGGGCGGTTCTGGTACATATTGCCTGGAAGCTGCTGGTTGAGGAGAAGAAGGAGGGAGAAACCCGGCCGGCCGACAGCCTGCTGAAGGCGATCAAAACGATCATCATGGCTGATTTCATCATGAGCGTTGACAACATGCTGGCGGTGGCCGGGGTGGCTGAGGGACACCTCGGGCTGCTGCTGGCCGGGCTGTTGATCAGCATTCCCCTGGTGGTCTACGGCAGCACACTGCTCAGCCGGTTAATGGACAGATACCCGATCATCATTTATATCGGTGCGGCCGTACTGGCCTATACGGCCGGGAAAATGATGACTACCGACATCCGGCTGGGGATTTACCTTGAACGGTGGTCAGCCGCGGTGGAAATCGGCCTGGTGGTACTGATCACAACCCTGGGTTACTGGCGCAGGCGCGCGTTAACCAAATAAATCAGCAAACGGAGGAAAAACTTATGAAAAAAATTGTCAACACCGATAAGGCCCCGGCGGCAATCGGGCCTTATTCGCAGGCGGTAAGGGCCAATGATCTGCTGTTTGTTTCGGGGCAGATACCGTTTGATCCGGCCACCGGCCAGCTGGTGGAAGGGGGTATTGAAGCCCAGGCCCGCCGGGTCATGGAAAACATAAAGGCCATTCTGCAAAGCGAGGGGCTGACCTTCGCCAATGTAGTCAAGTCGGGAGTATTCCTGGCTGATATGGAGGATTTTGCCGTGGTCAACCGGATTTACGGCGAATATTTTCCCAGTGAGCCGCCAGCCAGGGCCTGCGTGCAGGTGGCCAGACTGCCCCGCGATGTCAAGGTTGAAATCGAGGTAATTGCCGTCTGTCAGTTATAATACCGGACAACAAAAAAGCTCAGAACCCCGTCCGTTCTGAGCTTTGTATTTTGCCTGCTGGTGCGGGAGAAGGGATTTGAACCCCCACGCCTTGCGGCGCCAGATCCTAAGTCTGGTGCGTCTGCCATTCCGCCACTCCCGCCTGCCGGCTATGATATGACAAACGTCCGGTCATGTCAATCCAGACACGTTCAGGCAGGTAAATAAAGGGTTATGTCCCGATTCAAAGTATACGCGCCATTTGAACCCACCGGCGATCAGCCGGCGGCAATCGCTGAGCTGGCCGACAACGTGCTGGCCGGAGTACGGCAGCAGGTGCTGCTGGGGGCCACCGGCACCGGCAAAACCTTTACCATGGCCAAGGTGATTGAGGCTACCCAGCGGCCGACGCTGGTCATCGCTCACAACAAAACCCTGGCGGCCCAGCTGGCGGCCGAGTTCAAGAGCTTCTTCCCCGACAATGCGGTGGAGTATTTCGTCAGCTACTACGATTACTATCAGCCTGAGGCCTATATACCCCAGTCCGACACCTACATCGAAAAGGATGCCTCAATAAATGACGAGATCGATCGCCTCCGCCACAGTGCCACCTGTTCCCTGCTGGAGCGGCGGGACGTGATTGTCGTGGCCAGTGTGTCCTGTATCTATGGGCTGGGGTCGCCGGACGACTACCGTGAACTGTCCCTGTCGCTGCGGGCCGGGGCGGAAGTGAGCCGTGACTCCATCATCCGCAAACTGGTGAACATGCAGTACCGGCGGAACGACCTGGCACCGGGGCGGGGGGATTTCCGGGCCCGGGGGGACGTGATTGAAATTTACCCGGTTGCGCAGGGTGAGCGGGCAGTACGGGTCGAATTGGCCGATGACAAAGTGGAGAAAATTGTTGAGTTTGATATTGTCACCGGGATGGTGGCGGCGGTCCGCAGCTTTATTTTCATCTATCCGGCGTCGCACTATGCTACCGGACAGGAAAACCTGCAGCGGGCAATGGCTGCGATCGGGGCCGAACTGGAACAGCGCTGTGCCGAACTGCTGGCCGGCGGCCGAATTCTCGAGGCAGAGCGGCTGAGGCAGCGCACCTGCTACGATCTGGAAATGATGGCGACCATGGGCTACTGCAACGGGATTGAAAACTACTCCCGGCATATTACTGGCCGGCAGCCCGGTCAGCCGCCATTCACCCTGATCGACTTCTTCCCTGGCGACTATTTGCTGTTTATCGACGAATCGCACGTCACCGTGCCGCAAATAGCCGGAATGTGCGCCGGTGACCGATCGCGCAAGGATATGCTGGTTGAGTTCGGATTTCGCCTACCGTCAGCCTACGACAACCGTCCCCTGACATTTGACGAATTCTTTCAGCGGATTAACCAGGTTGTGTACGTGTCGGCAACACCGGGCAGCTTTGAGCGGCAGCAGGTTGAACGGCCGGTTGAACAGGTAATCCGGCCGACCGGCCTGATCGATCCGGAAATCAGCGTCCGGCCGGTGGCCGGTCAGGTGGACGATTTGCTCGGACAGATCGATCGGACGGTCGGGCAGGGTGACCGGGTGCTGGTAACCACCCTGACCAAAAAAATGGCCGAGGATCTGACAGCGCATCTGAGCGAAGCCGGGGTGGCAGTACGTTACCTGCACTCCGACATCGGCACACTGGAGCGGGCGGAAATCGTCCGCGGCCTGCGGGCCGGGGAATTTGACGTGCTGGTGGGGATTAATCTGCTGCGTGAGGGACTGGATTTGCCGGAGGTGGGGCTGGTTGCCATCCTGGACGCGGACAAAGAAGGGTTTCTTCGGTCGGAAACGTCGCTGATCCAGACCATCGGCCGGGCCGCCCGCAATGTCCGCGGCCGGGTGGTGATGTACGCTGACACAGTGACCGGTTCGATGCAGCGGGCAATTGACGAGACAGAACGCCGCCGGCGGATCCAGAGCCAGTACAACCAGCGCCACGGAATTGTGCCCCGCTCGGTGGAAAAGGCGGTAGGTTACATGATAGCCACTACCCTGTTGGCGGCCGGCGAAGACCCCGGGAGCGGTTACAGTCCGTCGGTCGTTCGCCCCAAAACCGCGAAGGATAAGCGGAAGCTGGCCGGGAAAATTCTGGCCGAGATGCAGGCGGCGTCGCGGAAAATGGATTTTGAAAGGGCGGCATGGCTGCGCGATGCCTACTTCGAACTTTGCGAGCAGGCGGGGATCGAGCCGGTGAAGGGAAAAAGCAAGGGAGGCAGGGTTGGGGGTGGCAGGAAAATGGCCCCCGGCCGCGAAATTCAAGTACCATGAAAGTAATTATCAACGCTGACGATTTTGGTCTCACCCCGGGGGTTAATGAGGGGATCGTCCGGGCCATGCGCTACGGTGTGGTCACTAGTACCACCTGGATGGCCAACATGCCGGCTTCGGCTGCGGCTTTGGACCTGGCCGGACAACACGGGATAAGCGACATAGGTCAGCACCTGGTTCTGACCTGCGGCCGACCGGTGCTCCCGCCCGGGCAAGTGCCCAGCCTGGTCGACGACAACGGTTTTTTTCACCGCAACCTCTGGCGTCAGGGAAACGAAGCCGAGCCCGGGGAAGTGGAACGGGAGTGGCGGGCCCAGATTGCCCGCGGGCGGGAACTGGGGCTGGTGGCCAACCATTTTGACAGCCACCATCATGCGCACATGCTGCCGCGGTTTGCCCCTGTCTTTATCCGGCTGGCTGCCGAGGCCGGGGTGCCGGTACGACTGGGTGATGAGCCCCACCGCCGGCAACAGCCCGATCGTTTCATGAGTTACGGCGAACTGAGAAGACTGGCTGAAGAATACCGGGTAAAGGTCCCGGCGATGTTTGCCTCGACCTTTTACGGTGAAGGGATGACGGTTGAAGGGTTGCTGGGTCTGGTCGACGAGTTTCTGGCTGCTGGTCAGGCGGCGGTTGAATTTATGTGTCACCCGGCGGTGGTGGATGAGGAACTGCTGCGTATTAGCAGCTATGCTCGCCCGCGCGAGATGGAGCTGGCTATTCTGACTGACAGCCGGCTGCGTGAGCAGCTCATCGGGCGGGGGTGCCGGCTGGTTGGCTTTGGCGCGTTTCACAGCTGTTCAAAATAAATAAAAATACCACAGGGAGGAAGGGCAATGGTAGAAAAGACGATCGTGGTCAATAACGGGGTGGGGATTCATGCCCGGCCGGCGGCAATGCTGGTGAAGGAGGCTGCCGCCTACAAGGGGACGGTCAAAATTGTCAAGGGTGGCAAGGAATACGACTGCAAGAGTATTCTCGGCATCATGGGCGCGGCGGTCAAAAACGGTGAAGAGATTGTCCTGCGGGTGGACGGTGAAGGCGAGCAGGAAATGCTCGACAAAGTTATTGCAATGATCGAAAGCGGGTTTGGCGAAAAACACTGACCAGCGGAGGAACAACCAGTGGCCGAGATGGAAAAACAGGTTAACACCAGCGAATTTCAGGGCAAGGCAGTGGTCAAAGGGGTGGCAGTGGCCAGGCTGAAAGTGCTGTCCACCGATTTGACCGAGCCGCTAAAACGCTACCAGGCCGGCGATCCCGAGACTGAAAAACACCGGTTGCACGCAGCGATTGCCAAGTGCCAGGACGAGTTGTCGGCTATCATCGAAAAGGCCCGGGAGGCAAAGGAAGAAGAAAAGGCCAACATCATGGAGGCCCACTTCCTGATGTTGTCTGACCCCACCCTGACAGCGGCGGCCGAGGAAAAAATAGTTGCCGGCAAGAGCTCTCCGGCGGCAATCCTTGAGGCTTCGGAAGAAACTGCCCAGATGTTTGCCGCCATTGACGATCCCTATTTGCGCGAAAGGGCAGCTGATGTCCGCGACGTAGGCCGGCGGGTGGCCAGGATGATACTGGGAATAAGACTGGAATTCGGTGAGGACCCGATTATCATCTGTGCCATGGATATCGAGCCGTCGACCAT